>JBIKQC010000023.1:0-18492 GCA_044349855.1 Saprospira sp. | reverse complement strand
ATTTCAATTCTTCCCCCACATTCTCGTCCAAAGTGCAGAAAACATTTCCCCCATATTTACCTTTTTCATATCCGGATAAATTGGCCAACATTCAAATTTTCCATCCTTTACAGCAATACGATATTTGAACAGGTAAGGGTCTTCCATTTCCCCCATCAGGCCAAAACCCAAAAGCCCAAAACGCAGATTGCTGATCTGTAAAACCCCATCACCTTTGTCTTCCACATTATAATAACCCTGTGCAAACCAGGTCAGAATTTTTACATGACTTTCCTCTTTGTATTTGTCCAGTAATTCGTGGTTATAAGGCAGTTTTCGAAATTTAATATCATTGTCCTTATCCAAAATGGAATAAATTCCATAATAATAAGCAGAATCACTCCTGACAGTTACCTGCCAAAGCAGCGTATTAAACATGGTAGGATAACTGATATAATCCTTATATTCAATATTTTGCTTTTTTAAACTGTCAATAAATGCATCGTTCGCAAGTGATTTTGCATAAAAAGTAAAAGCCATATAACCTGTACTCAATGCTAGTCCAGTCCAGTTTAATATGGTTCTGACCCTTACATTTTTGTAAAAACGGAGGGCAATAACAGCAAATAGCAGAGGCAGCGTGTAGAGCGGATCTACAATTGCTATATTGTTAAAGGATATTCTGTAACTTGAAAAGGGTTCAAAAATCTGTGTGCCGTAGCTTGTACAGGCGTCAATCAGCCAATGTGTAAGAATTGCAAAGAAAAACATAACTGACCATTCCGATACACTGGGCTCATTTTCCCAAACAGGTCGATTTTTATAAAACCAACGACGGCTGAGCAGACCGCCTACTCCGGCGAAAACGCCGGCAATACTTATATTCAGTATAGTTGGGTCTTTTATGGCAAATCCGGCTACAAAAACCAAAATTGTCAGATAAAACAAAGTGAGCAACCAGGGCCTTGAATGTCTGCCCATCCAGCCCAAAATGACAGATCCGAAAACAGTAAAAAGTATGGAATGTGTTAAACCGCGGTGATAAATAAGCTCATCGACCGGATGATTTAAAAATGTTTGCGCGACAACATCCAAATCTGGAATAGTACCGGCAATCGCACCCCAAATGAGTGCTTTGTTTCCAATTTTACGGCCTAAAACCGCTTCTCCGCATGCAGCACCTAATACGGCTTGTGTTAATGAATCCATGTATGATTTATAATTGCCACTTTTTATATTAGCCAATTTCATTGCTAAATTTGATCAAAAATAGCTAACTTGCTTCATAAAAACAGAAAATCATGCGTATTGTTTTACAAAGAGTGTCCGAGGCATCCGTTACAATAGAAGGAAGATTAAAATCTGAGATAGGATTGGGATACTTGATTTTGCTTGGAATTGAGGCTGATGACAATCAGGAAGATATTGAATGGCTCTGCAAAAAAATTGTTCAACTCCGTATTTTTAATGATGCCGAAGATAAAATGAATCTTTCTATACAGGATGTAAACGGTGAAATTCTTGTCATCAGCCAGTTTACCCTGCATGCACAGTGCAAAAAAGGCAATCGGCCTTCTTTTATTAAAGCTGCCCGACCGGAACAGGCTATTCCCCTATACGAAGCATTTTTGATGACAATGGAAATGCAGCTCGGAAAGACAATCGGCAGTGGAATATTTGGTGCTGACATGAAGGTCAGACTGATGAATGATGGCCCGGTGACTATCCTTTTAGAAACAAAACAAAAGGACCTTTTTTAAATTAAGAGATTTGATAAAAAGAAAATTAGTTCATTTTTTATGGTTTCGCACCTCTAAATCTTATATGAAAATAAAATTTACGTTTACCATTTTCCTTAGTATGGCTGCTTATTGCCTTTTTTGCAGTTTGAACAGCGGTGCTGCATACAGCGGCCTTGGCGATTTGACGGGATCTCCCTTATCCACAATGTCATGTGCCGGAGGCGGATGTCACAGCGGGGGCAATTATGGAACATCAACTGCCATTCAGATCTTAGATTCAGGTGGAAATGCGGTCTCAAGCTACCGCCCGGGAAGTACTTATATCCTTGAAATCAGCATCAGCTCTACTATTGGAAGTCCCGACGGTTATGGCGCACAGGCTGTGGTATTGGATACTGCCAATGCTCAGGCCGGAAATCTTGATTCCATTCAGACACTCAATACCAGAATTACGCCTTGGAATGGCCGTCAATACTTGGAACAGTACGGACTCAACAGCGGATCACTTAGAGTCCGTTGGACTGCCCCTGCACCGGGAAGCGGAAATATAACCGTTTATGCTTCTGGTATCGCTGTCGACGGCTGGGGAACTATGACCGATGATGAACCCTCAGCCAATGTGAGTCTGACAATTAGAGAGGAAACAGGTGTTTACTATTCACAAAACAGTTTTTGTAATAATTCTCCCAATCCTGCAGCTGTGCTAGTTGGATTGAATCCAGGAGGAGTATTTAATGCCATTCCGGCAGGTCTTGTTTTTGCCGACACGTTGGGTACAATTGATTTAGCTGCTTCGGATACAGGGTTTTACCATATTTATTATAGCGATGGTGGAAATATGGACAGTATAGAGTTCAGCATTTTACAAAGTGATTGGGCTCTTGTTAGTTATGATGTAAGTAATGCCGCTTTTTATATAGATAGCCTTTTGGGCGACAGCATATTTCGGCTTGCATGTAATGGTTTGGATCCAAGTCCTCTTGTTTTAGGGAAACAAGGTGGAACTTTCAGAACATCCGCGACTTTTTTAATGCTTGACTCTATTAGCGGAAGTATATCAAATATAACATTTGTGCCAACCCTAATAACTTATACAACAAATGGATTGTGTTCCTATATTGATAGTTTTTGGGTAGAAAGAGATTGCAGTGTAAATACTAGAAAAAATGGGTTAAATACATCGTTTTCAATCTTTCCAAACCCTTCTCCTGAAGGTATTTTCTACCTCAAAAACGATGGAGAACCTGAGGAAACATTTTGGGAACTCTACAATGCACTCGGGCAGAAAATTGGCCAACGGAATTTCTTTTTTCATGAGGGTTCATTGGAAGAAATTAAAATGCCGCCGTCAGCGCCAAAAGGAAATTATTGGTTGAAAATAGGACAGGGGAGCCGAATTGAAACTATAATTTTGACAAAATAATGGAAAAAATCATGAATCCGCCATTGTTCAATTTGTCGTATGCGCTATAATGTTAGCGTCCTTAGATTAAACAACCTTTTTAGGTATTGATTTATTTAAGAAAAATACCAGATTATCAAATATTAGGATGTCGTATAGTAGTCACCTTCTAATCATATTTCAAAAAAGTGGCAAGAATGTATGATTAATCTACATCCTCGTAATTTAAAAAGTCTTGCTCGTTGCCGAACAAGACTTTTATTTTTTACGTACCTCGAGGGGGAATCGAACCCCCACGGAGTTGCCTCCACTGGATTTTGAGTCCAGCGCGTCTACCAATTCCGCCATCAAGGCATTTCGGGTACGCGATACTCGTTTTGAGTTGTGCAAAGATACAGCGAGATTTTAAATCTGCAAGTTTTTGTTGTAGATTTTTTAAAATAATTGAGATTTTTAAAAAAAAGCCCTGTTAATCGATGTCTTTGTACAATTGTACCTTGACAGGCAAATGACTACCAGTATAAAATCTACTTGGTGTATGCGCGTCTGCCATTTTGCCACCAAGGTAAAAATAAAAAAAATTCTTAAAGTTGCTTTGCTTTAATTGCGGCCAAATTATCCTCCAATCTTTTTAAATACCTTGTTTTGAGATAGTAGATCAAAAACTTATTTAAAGATTCATCAGATGCTGTTGCATGATTATAAGTATCTAATTCAGGATTTATTTCATTCATCAAATCTTCTTTCAATTTTGTCAAATTATGTTGAAGCATTTGTAAAGCAGCATCATTGTATTTAAATTCCAATTCCATCAATGCTTCATTGGTATCCATCATTTCCATCAAAAACAGTTGAGGAAGAGCCCTTTTGTTTTTATCTTCATCCAGAAGTCCATGCAGATTCAATATATAGGCAAAACGTTTTTCAAAATCACTAAGGGTTTTAAAAGCTTCATTGTTCAGCGTGGATAGTTCCAGCACCTCTGCCTGCTTTTCTTCTGATTCCAATCCGTAGAAATCGGGATGATATTGCTTGCTCAATTGCAGATATTTCTGCCTGAGAGCCTGTTCATCGAGAATAAAAGCAACAGGAATATTGTAGAAGCTGAAAAAATCCATAAGTTTAAATATTATTGAAATGTTTATAAGATAAACAAATAATGCCAATCAAGGGTTGAAAAATAAAATTCAAATTATTCAGTTTTATTTGTTTATGTCCATAATAATCTCTTCGGATAAAGGTTTACCTTTAAAACCTGTTACTAATGGATAATTCTTAGCTTTTTTAATATCTCTTTCATCAATAGATGATGACAAAAGGTAGATTTTTGTTTGTTTGAATAAATCAGGATCAAAGGTCATCAATTTATCCAAAAAATCAAAACCGTTCATATTAGGCATTCTAATATCTAAAAGTATAAACTGCGGTAATTGTAAATTATGATTTATTAAATCAATTATATAGTCCAATGCTTCTTTTGCGGATGAGAACATTATAATTTCATCAGAACTTTCATTAAGTTTAATCACTTCTGATTGAATGAAATTAAATATTTCCTCGTCATCTATCAGTAGGTATTTTTTCATAAATTAATTGTTTTTATACGAAAGAGGAATTTTAATAAAAACTGAGGTTCCTTCATTTATTACAGAAGAAATTTGAATTTCCCCATTCATTTTATTTAGAATTTCTTTGCAAATATATAACCCTAGTCCTGTGCCAGAACTGCTGTTTGTTGCCCTATAAAACATATCAAAAATTTTATTTAGGTGTTCTGTAGCTATACCTTCGCCATTATCAGAAATTTCAAGAATCAAATATTCCTTTTCTTCAGTCGCGTTAAACGAGACAAATGAATCATTAGTTTTCCTAAGATATTTAAAAGCATTTCCTAAAACATTTTTTAATACAGTATTAAGTCTGGATTTGTCGGTTACAAATTTTTCGGGGATATCAATTTTTATTTTAAATTCAACAGGTTGAGTATTGTAAAATTTAATGTCATCATAAATAGCATTGACCATTTCTCTAAGATCAATTTCTTCAAATTCTAAACCTAAACGTGCATTTCTGGAGTAATCCAATATTTCCTGAATAGTTCCATCTAATCTTAGAATAGATTTTTCAGCCATTTTTAAATAATTAACAACTTTTTCATCCAATTCTGTAGTTTTAAAAATTATGGAGAGAATCCCTTTTACCGATAGCAGTGGCGATCTTAAGTCATGAGAAACACTGTAAACAAAATTGTCCAATTCTGAATTGATTTTTTTTAGTTCATCGTTATTCTTAAGAATTCTTTTTTCGATAATTTTAATTTTAGTGATATCTATTCCTGTGATAATAATATTTTCAAGGTTATTTTTGGTGTCAGTAACGGGTAGAATACTTTTAAGCGTGAAACTGTCACTGCCATCTTCCTGACTATAATTCTCCTCAAATTGTACAAGTTTTTTAGAACTGACTGCTTCCTCTATTTTGGTTATCAAATTTTTAATAAGGTCTGAATTTACTTTTTCTGTATTAAGCAACTGATAAATCGATTTATCAATTGCATTAATCCAGATAAGCTCATTCCGGTGAAAATGCTGATTTGAATAAGTAATCCTCATTTCGGGGTTTAGCACAATAACCTCAGATGGCTGGTTGTTGAGTACATTTTCATAAAAGTTTTTAAGGCGTGTAGATTTTAAGAGTATTGTATCTCTATCTTTAAGTGCACTCTCTAAATTTTTCTGAAGATTTTTAACTTTTGAAATATCTAAAATTACACTGATTTGCCCCGAGATTTTACCCATTTGATCATAAGCATTGGCATAACTTATTAAAAAAGTTTTTTTAAGGCCATCTTTCCTAATAAAACCAATTTCAAATGAATTTTCATCTAATTTATAGTAAGAGGAGATTACTTTAGATTTCAGCTTATGTTCGAATAGTTCATCATGATTTACAATCAGCACAGTAGGATCATCCAATAATGTAAGTTCATAAAACTTTTTATTGGAGTAAATGGTATTTCCTTCCAAATCGGTTTCTACCAACCCCAAATTCATATTATCAATGATACTTCTATATTTATTTTCACTGGCCAATAGATTTTTCTCAGAAATATCCCGTTCAAAAGCATTAGAAATAATTCCCGAAACTGCCCTAAGCATTTCAAGTTCACTTTTAGACCATTTTCTATCGCAGTTATATTCCTCAAAACCAATAAAACCAAAAAAATCACCTTTTACAATCAGAGGATAAATTATGATTGACTGAAGATTTTTAGATGTAAGAAATAACCTGATTTCATCAGGGTGAGATTGAATATTGTCAGAGAACAAATTTCCTTTTTCGAGAAGAATATTTCTTAAATAAGGTAAATTACTGTAAGACAGATTTTCGATTTCATCTAATTGATAGTAAATTCTATCATTTGAGACTTCATAAGTTTTAACGCAAACATTATCAATTTCGGTATTTTCAAAAATATAAATCCTACTAACATTAGTATGCCTGATCAGCTTATTTAGAATTAAGTCTATTCTTTGGCCAATTATATTTAAATGGTTCAATTCTAAAGAAATCTCGGCTAAAAACACCTGCTGTTCCAAGTGGATTTTTAAAGACTGTTCGTGCTTTTTCTTTTCAGTAATGTCAATATTGGTACCAATCAGTTTAATTAATTTCTTGTTGCTATCTCTTTCTGCAATTACCAGTGCTTTTATTGAAATAATTTCTTTTGTTTTGCCATGGATAATTCTATACTCGTCTTCAAAGATATCATTTTCAGATTGAATGAAACGATTCATTTTTTCGGAAATCCTTGTCAAATCTTCAGGATGAAGATAAAATTTAAGGTGAGCAATAAGTTCTTTTTCTAATAAGTCTACATCTGCACCATATTGTTCAATCAGAATTTTGTTCCAAGCAGATTTTCCATTGGAAAAATTAGACTCCCAAATACCAATCTGTGATTTTTCGGCAATCAGTTCAAACCTTGCATTTACATTTAGTAATTCATTTTTGGAAAGTATTTCAGAAGTGATATCTCGCTGCAATGCAATAAAACTCTGATGTTTTCCATTTTCATCGAAAATAGGACTTATCTGTAATGAATTAAAGTATTTTTCCCCGTTTTTTTTGTAGTTAATTACGATTACTTCCACATATTCCTTTCGCTCTAAGGCTGTTTTCATTAACTGGACTGTTTGGGCATCGGTTTCTTTTCCCTGCAGAAAATCCTTTGGTTTACGACCTATAACCTCTTTATTATTATAGCCGGTTATTGTTTCAAATGCATCATTGACCCATACAATTCTACCCTGTATGTCAGAGATAATTACCCCATTTTTAGTTTTTATGGCAATTTGAGAGAGTTTTCTCAATTCAGATTCCGATTGTGAAATTTTAGAAACCTGTTCTTTTATCTTGTAATTCCTTCTGATATTTGCCAAAATAGAATGAACCTGATGAGAAAAAACATTGAAAATGGTTTCATGTCTTGAATCGAATTCACGGTAAATGGGTTCAAATTCTTTACTGATAAGGCCGCTGATAAAGATTTGAAAATTTAGTTCTTTGTCAGTAAAATGTGAAAACAATATCCTGGAATGAGCATTGAAAGCCTTATAAGATGACAATTGTTCTGAATAAAGAATATAGGCACGACCATTTTGGAGTGACTTTCCCATGTTTACAAAATCTTCTGCGAGCAAAGTTTTCTGTTCTTCAGAAATACTTACTCCTTCTGTAAAAAAATGAGATTTTTCAATGTTTTGAAGGTCAATCAAAAAAATAACAGCCGATTCTAGTTCAAAAATATCGACAACAGTTTCAGAAAGTAGCTGCAAAAATCTGAGTTCCGAGAGGTCTTTTAAAGCATTGCTGTTAAAATCATTTAGTTTTTTATATAAAACTACCTCCGCGTCCAGTCTGTCTCTAGTATTTATTAATTCCTGTTCCACAGCTGAAAAACGGGTAACCCGCAGCTGTAGCTCTCTGTAGTTGGCCAATAAATTATTATATTCCAAATTCAAATCATTCATATAAGACTAATTCAATAAATCTATCTGTAAATAACGTAAAGCGCTGAAGTATAATTATGAAAGGCGTTTTTACCCCCCAATCGGGCGAATTCACCAAAGCCATACATGCCCAACCATGGTGGACATTCACCGTTTACAAAAAAAGGATACTGCATACTACTTACAAGTTCTTCTTTAATAATTCTGTTGAAAAGAAAACGCCCACGGGCCATACAGTCAGCATGAAAAACAGCAACAGGCGTTTTTCCCACATTTCTAGAGGCAATTTCTTTGACAATTCGGTCCATTTCACTGAATATAAGGTCTTCATCTCTTGTAGTCAACCATAATTTGGTGCCTTCCGGACAGGTAGTTGCATAGTACATGTCATTTTCCTGATGTTTTGTCACAGCTCTTAAAATATGTTTATTGCCATACTCTTCAGCTAGCTCAGCACTCAGTTCTTCTCCTAATGCACCTATTGGAATTGTATCGCTGCAATTAGCTTCTGAACTTAGTCCCAAACGACGGGTATACTCTTCCCATGCAGGTTTTCCGTTTAGTTCATGTATTATGCAGCCGGTTGATTTGGTCACAAGTAGGGGTTCGCCTACAGCTACAAATCCGTGAGTCGCCTGAGTATCAACACTCAAACTGGAATCGGCAAAACCAACTGCAAAAGCCCCATGTTCGGTTACTTTGCCATCAACTGCCTGATAGCTGATAAAGCCTTTCATATTATCGGAAGAAGTGGCGCCGAAAATTGTTACTTCAGGGCCAAATGTATCTTCAAATGCTTTAATGCACAAATCGTTAGCAATATCAATTCCTGAAGCCAGGAAATAAATCATATTAATATTTTTGTTCTGGGATTTAAGCGTTTTGGCCATTTCTAAGGATTTTTCATAAGAATTGTAGCCGTAAATTTCATCACATCCCGCTATTTCAAATTCATTGCCCTTTATTGCCATGAGCGCAATATCTTTCAAGGATTCGCTTACGCCCTCTTTGCCTACAACACCGCAACAGGATGAAGCCAATATTTTAGCATTGGGGGCCATTTCTCTGGCCTGATCAACAATTTCCTGGAAGTTGTGCCCTATTGATGCATGAAAAATAATGAGGCTGCTATCAGCGTAATTGGAGCCCAAAGCTGCCTCAAGGCATTCCATAACAGCCCTTTTGGTATTAACGATTCTTGCACTTGCTGAATGAAACTGTAACATTTTATGCTGTTTTTTAAAGTGAAAAAAATTCGAAAGGTAAAATTATGAATCAGTTTAACTATATTCTATGATTAATATCATTTTTGTACCCATAATGTTATATTTTTTAATCTCGCATAAAAAGAATACGGATACAGGGCCGTCAATTGTGGTTAAACCCAGAACCGCGACATTAAAGATCTTGAAGAACCCAAACCCCGAAGGGCTCCGCTTTTGAAGCGTCGCAGGTCAGATAAAATTAGCCATGAGTGGAAAAATAACGTCAGGAGTATCGAAAGCGGAGTATAAATAAATTGGGGCCGTCCTGACTTTTTGGACGGCCCCCTTAAGTTAAAAGTGCGGTAAATTAGTTAGAATCGCCACGCTGTGAAATTTTTAAATACCTAATTAAATAATCTTAGATTCAAATAAACATCATCACGATTATTCAAAAGTAATTAAAATATTGTCAAATATAAATGACGATATTTTTTAATTAAACCCTTCAACACCATTCACAGTAGTGTATTTAAATTGTACTTTTTTCTCAGGATGTATAATTTTAAATGCGGACTGAACCATCAATGTAGCTTCATGAAAACCGCAAAGAATCAGTTTCAGTTTACCGGGATAAGTATTGATGTCGCCGATGGCAAAAATGCCGGGAACATTGGTACTGTAATCAAAAGTATTTACCTCTACGGCACTGCGGTCAATAGCCAATTTCCACTCGCCGATAGGCCCCAGTTTTGGAGAAAGTCCGAAAAGCGGAATAAAATGATCGCAGGCAATATTGTAATTTTCAGTGCCAAGCTGTTCAATTTCTACAAATTCCAATTTGTCCGAGCCGCTGAGACCGACAACCTGAGCCTCGGTAACCAACTTTATTTTGCCTTCTTCGGCCAGTTTTTCTACTTTCTCAACTGAGTCGGGAGCACCTCTGAAACCTTTTCTGCGATGAATCATGATAATCTCTGAAGCAATTTCTGCCAAAAAGATAGTCCAGTCCAAGGCAGAATCTCCACCGCCGGCAATGACAATGCGTTTGTTGCGGTAAAATTCAGGTTCTTTGATGATATACTCTATACCTCTATCTTCAAAATCGACAATATTGTCAATAGGCGGTTTGCGGGGCTCGAAACAGCCCAATCCGCCTGCAATTGCAATGACAGGTGCAATGTGTTCTGTTCCGCGCTGTGTAGTCACTTTAAAACGACCGTCTTCCAGCTTTTCAACCGTTTCGGCTCTTTCCCCAAGTGTAAAACCCGGCTTGAAAGGGGCTATCTGTTTCATGAGCCCATCCACCAAGTCACCGGCTAATACCTCAGGAAAACCCGGAATGTCATAAATCGGTTTTTTGGGATAGATTTCGGTCAATTGTCCGCCTGCCTGCGGCAGATAGTCAATCAGATGACAGCGCAGTTTGAGCAGCCCTGCTTCAAATACAGTAAAAAGTCCTGTAGGGCCGGCACCTATGATGATAATATCAGTTTCTATCGGATTGTTCATAAGGATACTGAAGTATGAAATTTGTAGTTGTTAGGCATTAAAACCACCCTAATTCGCCGCAAAGTTCGCTAAATTTTATCAGAATATTATTCTGAAACGAAAATTATTTAGATTCAATCTAAAACAGAAAAAATGTGAGATGGTTTTGTGTTTTGGTTTAATCAATCAGCTGTTCTTAATAATATTCAACAGTTCATTCCAATCATTGTAGTTTGGCTCATTTTTCAGACCTTTTGTAATGGACTCTTCCGCTTTTTGTTTATCACCGAATCCGTAATAATAGACCTCTGCCAAAGTATGCCAATATATTCCCCTGGAGGGTTTCAGCTCAACCGCTTTTAAAATATGTGCTAAAGCTTTTTCATATTCACGGAATTCAGACCAAAGCAGAAATGAAATATTATTATGCGCCCGTGCACAGTTTGTATCCTGTTTTATTATTTCTTCCAATATTTTTAGGGACAGAAGAGCATTGCCATTTTCATCAAGTTCGGATGCAATATTTACAAGCTGTAATGCTGCTTCGGGTATTTTTATCATATTTTCTGCTATTGTTTTCAGCACATTGTCACTATCTCCAATACTTATATAAAGTTCAACAATTCTTAAAAAGGGCGCTATTTTGGCGCTGTTTAGTTCCACGCACTTTTTATAATGTTTAATTTTAAGAGGAATATACTCCGCTGTTTGCGGCAGCAAATAGGCATAGTCATAATTGAATTTAAAATCATCGGGGTTGTGATATGCAGCGCGTTCTAGCATTTTTAGCCCCTGTTCAATAAAAATATTGGAATGACTTAAAATAGTGCCGCTTAAATTAAGATTATGAAGATAATGTTTGGCCTCGGCAAAATAAGAATCAAAAAGGTCGAAATGTGCCATATATAATATAACAATACCCTGCTTTGGTGCTGGGTTGAAATTCTGTTTTTCGTGAAGAGCACAAACCTTTTCCCAATATTCAACCTTACCTGATTTTGAAAGCAAAAGCAATGCTTTCAGTATTTTTCTTAGGTTCTTATTCTCCTTTTCCATCACAACCAAAAAACAGAGCAGGGGTTCAATTTCAGCAGGGATTTCCTGCTGTTTCAGCATTTCTACTGCCAGCAGCATATTGCTTTCAATACCGCTGAGGAGGAGCCTTTTTAAATTTTCTAATTCTTCAGTTGACCACATTGGCATTTGCTTATTTGAAAAAGGCATCCCAATGCTGAGATGCCTTACTTTTTTATCTATGATGATAAAATCTGTAACTGTACTGTTTAAAACAGGGTAGGTTGTCCGTCATCTCCATCCAAATTATCGGTTGGATCAGGGATGATTTCCTCTTCTTCCTCAACAATTTCGGGACTGACATCCTCAACTTTTGAGATTTTGAAATCAGACACTTTGCTGCCTACTGCTGTACGACCCATTGCATCAATAGCCTTCAGATCAAATTCCATTTCAAGGCTATTGCCTTTTTTGTCTTTTGTCTCAAATTTTATTTTTGGTTCAGGATGAATGCTAAAAAACAGCAGTTCTGAGTTTTTGTGACCATTTATAAACTCAAATTTTGAGTTCAGGGAAGAGGTGTCAATTTTAAAGCGTTTTGCATAAGTGGTTTCACGCTCACCGTCATAATAAACGGCGCTCATGACCAAATCTGCATCAAATTGGCTCAGATACTGAATGTCTTTTGGTTCAAAACGGTTGTGCAGATCAAAATTGGTCATTTCATAACTGCCGTTTTTGTAGACAGCTACAATGCGATCATCCTCACCAAAAGCGCCCAAAAGCAAGCCGTATTCGGAAGTATTTAGTCGGCCGGTTGCTGAATCCCACCAAATTTTAAGTGCACCAAGTGTCGATTCACCCTTACTTTTAACCGTAATTTTTCTGACCGGATACTTGGTCAGCACATTACCGCGGGCACCACGTCCTTTTACCGCCAACTGTGCAAAATCGTATTCAAATTCTTTTTTCTTGGCAGAACAGGACTGTGTCAGTTTAACCAAAATTACTTCAGCTTCACCATTTGGATTGGCAGAAAAGTGCAGAATCTGTGATTTTTCCACACCATCGGCAATCGGATAATTTTTATCGCGGGTGATGGCAGGCACTGCAAATCGTTTAACATAATTGGTGCCAGCAGTCAGATCAGCATAAGCCACATTGTAAATCATGCGCTCATTCTGCTTGCGCCAAACAGCTACATGCAGCGGATGTTTGCCAATAAATACCTTTTCCGATATTTTGGAAACGGTAAAGCTTCCATCTTTGTGGAAAACAATAATATCGTCAATATCAGAGCATTCCTCAACAAATTCGTCTTTTTTAAGGCCATAGCCCATAAAGCCTTCTTCACGGTTTACATAGAGTTTTGCATTGTTTACCACAACTTCCACCGCAGAAATATTGTCGAAGTGAGTAAGTACGGTTTTGCGTTCGCGTCCCTTGGAAAAATCCTTCAGCAGTTTTTCGAAATAGGCAATACTGTAATCGGTAATATGATCCAAATGGAAACGCGTTTCTTTCAGACTTTCTTCCAGTTTACGGATGTATTCATCAGCTTCAAACTTGTTGAATTTTGAAATGCGCTTGATTTTGATCTCTGTCAGTCGAAGAATGTCGTCCTGAGTAATCGCTCGGTAAAAATTAGCAACAAAAGGTTTTAAGGCATTGTCAATTGTAGAAATTACCTCCTCCCAGGTTTCGCATTCTTCAATCAGGTTATATATGCGGTTTTCGATGAAGATTTTCTCAAGGCTGGCAAAATGCCATTTCTCCATCAGTTCATCTTCCTGAATGCGCAACTCCCATTGTAACAGGTCTTTTGTCTGCCAGGTAGAATATTCCAAAAGCTCATCAACGGTAAGAAAGACCGGTTTATCTTCACGGATAACGCAGGCATTGGGCGAGATGGACAATTCACAATCTGTAAATGCATAAAGCGCATCCAATGTCATTTCCGGAGAGGTGCCGGGTGGCAGTTCAATGGCAATTTCTACATGCTCGGCAGTGTTATCAATTACCTTTTTAACTTTGATTTTATTCTTATTGCTGGCTTTGATGATACTTTCAATCAGCGAACCTGTGGTGGTTCCAAAAGGAATTTCCTTTATCGTCAGTGTCTTTCGGTCTGTGATTTCAATTCTTGCACGTACCCTAACTTTGCCACCCCTTTTGCCTCCGTTATAGTTGGAGACATCAACAAATCCCCCGGTAAGAAAATCAGGATAGATTTTAACTTTATTGCCTTTCAAAATTTCAATTGATCCTTCAATCAACTCAATAAAATTGTGGGGCATTATCTTTGTCGCAAGTCCCACGGCAATACCTTCTACACCCTGTGCAAGCAGGAGCGGAAATTTTACCGGCAGAGTAATAGGCTCTTTTTTACGGCCGTCGTAAGAAAGTTGAAATACGGTGGTTTTTGGATTAAAAAGTACAACTTTGCCGAATTTGGAAACACGGGCTTCAATATAACGTGAAGCGGCTGCATTGTCACCGGTACGAACGTCGCCCCAGTTGCCCTGACAGTCGATCAGCAGGTCTTTTTGGCCCATGTTTACCAATGCATCGCCGATAGACGCATCACCATGCGGGTGATACTGCATCGCCTGTCCGATGATATTGGCAACCTTATTATAACGTCCGTCTTCCATGACATCCATGGCGTATAGAATGCGGCGTTGTACAGGTTTCAGTCCGTCTCCTATGGCAGGGACAGCCCGTTCCAAAATTACATAAGAGGCATAGTCCAAGAAATAATCCTTGTACATTTCACCTAAAACGTCCTTCGTTGGCTTTTTATCTCCCCCTACAGTTTCCGAAAGTTCAAGCTCTTCTTCCTTTCCATTCAATTCGTCGTCGAGATCGTCGTCTTTATTATCGTTTTCCATATATCAAATTATCGTATTAATAGGACATTGTCCTTTCCGGTTTATTTTTCAATTGATTGTCAAAAAACGATTCTGTCATTTTTTTGTTAATCATTTTTATCGTTTTTAGGTTCAGATTGCAAAGATACGACTTGTTTTTGGTAATTGCCAACTGAAATGATTGAAAAATATAACTTTTTTGTTTAAGGATTTGGCGAAGAGTTAAAAGTTAAAAGATAAAAGAGCCGTAAAACAGAAACCGATCTGGTCCCAAAGATGTTTGTGGATCTAAAAATCTTTAAATCTCTAAACTCCTAATCATTTTATTTTTCTTCGAGCACCAGCAGAAATTCCCTTTCCAAGGGATTCAGTTTATTCACAAGAAAGTTAAACAGTTCTTCACCGTATTTTAGATAAAGGCCCATGAAGTTTTCTTTTCGTTCCTGCAATCCGTTGGGCAGACAGAGTTTTTCTTGAATTTTCCTGATTTGATTCAGCTCTGTTTCCGCCTTTTGTTTTTCACTGCGAAGCAATCGGGTTTCCAGTTTCTCTAAAGCATTGAACAACTGAGCCTGCTGTGCAGCCACATTGCCTTCCAGACTGACATCTATCAATTTTACCTTTTCGGAAATCTGATTGAAGATGCCCTCAAAAGCTATTCTCTCTTCATTAAAAGAAAGTTCAGTTTCGCTATTTTTGGCCACAAATTCTTTGATGAGTGTCTCTGTTTCTTTAAAAATGTCAACGGCTTTGAAACCTAATTTTTCCAGTTTTGCAGCAGCATTTTTGTCAATCCATTGCATGGAATTGCGGCGTATGAGCATAGGGTAGGGTATGCCATAATATTCAAACTGTAATTTTCTTTCCATCCAATAGGCCAGTTCTCCGCCACCGCCGATATAGGCCAGATTGGGTAGAATTATCTCCTGATAAAGCGGTCGAAGAATAACATTGGGGCTGAACCGCTCCGGATGGTTCTCAAGCTCTGACAGTATTTCTGTTTCCTGAAACTGAATTTCTGTATTCAATACTTTATAAATATCACCCTGCTTTTCGATGCGCTCTCTTTTTCCGGGCAATAAATAGAACAGATTGATAGGTCGTACAAAGGCCTGATTGGCAAAGCCTAAGGCTTCAAGCCTACTTACCGTATTGTTAACATGACCTAATGAACTGTTATTCAATAAATCATCCTGAAAAACAGGAATCATGAGCCTTTTTAGTTCCGGAGCATCGGGCAGCAGCACCAAAAGTCCAAAACGTTCAAATAACTTGTGAATGAAAAGGAACATGCATGTTCCGTAATTCAAACCGGGCTTAAAACTTTCGTACAGAAGCGTTTTTAGGTGTATGGCCTCCGGACTTGAGCCCAAAATTCCGCTAAGTTCCTCAATAGCTTTCTGTAGGGAATCAGTATGGTAATGACCGACTGCACCACCCTGTTTATCAGACCACTCTATTTGTTTTCCGAAAATATACAAATGGTTGATTTCTTCAAAGTCATGATCCTCGCTGCCCATGTAATAAACCGGCACAAAATGTTTGTCGCTGTATTTTTCTTTGAGTTGAATGCAAAGATTTATAACACTGCAAATTTTATAGATAAAATAAAGCGGCCCTGTAAAAAGTGAGGGCTGATGCGCTGTTGTTATTGTAAAAGTATCAATTGAAAATAATGAACTTATATTATCAGTTACTGCAGTATCGGAAACAATACCCTCATATTGTTTCTTAAGTGCATTTACCAAAATAACTCTGTTTTCTTTCGGAAAGTTTTTCTTTGCAATTACTTCATTAAACTGTTCAAGATTACATTCATGCTCAAAAAAAGGCCTAAGCAGGGGATCTCCGGACTGAAATGCCTTGTCGAAAGGGGAAAGCTGCGGTATATTACTAAAATTCAGTTTCTCTATCTTCATATGCTTTGAATGCTTCTTTTCCGCTGTTTATTTCTTTGCTAATAATGTCAAAATATATTGATTATAAAATATCCGAATGCCATTTCTTTAAAAAGATAATAGATTAGTTAGCTTCTTTTAGATTTGCAGGCTATTGTTAACGAGCAAAAGCCCAACCAAACATCTTTCCAAAAAGCTTTTACAAACTGTTAGTCGAAATGTAATTATTACGCTATCGACAACTTATGATCCGTTACATAATGGCTTATAAAATGGTTAAGTCGCCAACTGTTGCAGGGCGACTCTTCCGAACTGTAAACTTAGATAATTAATTATTGCTTTGGATATTTATTTTGTATTATTGTAACTATCAGCAACAACAAAGGTTTGATTATAGACAGATTTTAAATCAAATAATCATTTGCTGTTAAAAAATCCGATTAGTTTTCGGGTGCCTTCTTCCCAACTGAGCATTTCAGATAAGAACTCATTGATATGGTCAAGTATAACATCTTCTGTTATTTGAGCAGGTTGAAATTTTCCTACGAATTTTGGGGATTGTCTTTCAACATGGTTTTCAACATGCGGATAGTCGATTAGGGCGTAAATGTCGCCATTGTATACTTGTGAATAGATAAGTTTGCCGCCTATTTTAGCAAAAAACTTTAGCACTCCTTCCACCTGTCCTACAATTCCGCTAGAATCATTTTTGAAACCCAGAGTTAAAATATCCAAATTTTCCATGCCATCAATGCGTTTTATTTCCCAATTCAAATTAGGGACATTCTGGGCTATAGTTTTAAATGTATTCACTATGAGTGGATTTGTTTCGGCATTCCAAGTTTTACGGTTCTCTTCAATCTGTAACTTAGAATGTTCTAAAGCTTGTTGATATTCAACGGCTTTTCTGATAAGATCATTAAGATGTTCATTCATAATAAAATTTTTTTTGAAGCTGTAAATAACAGCCTTTTTGGTACTGGAGTTATTTGGGGGGAATTTTTACTGAATGTAAGCTGATTTAGAAACGCTTTATGTCTTTGTTAAATATCTTTGTTAAATGTATTTGTTAAAAAAAATCGTACAATTTTGTTTAATCCTTATGTAAATGGGATTATTGTTTTCCCTCGGGCATTACCGATTCTTGAGGATAATAAATTCCAACCGGAATATTTCCGTATCCCCCGGCATCTTCGCTGAAGCCAATGAAATTAGGTGTCTGAAACCCGTAAGTAAACTTATCTACTTTTTTGGAAACATGATCAAAAAGTTCCTGTGCTGTTATTATATAATCTTTATTTATGTCAGCGGCACCTTTTAAAGCTTCGATAACAAAATAACTGAAGACCCCCTGTTTTAGCTTGTTAGCTTCCAGTGATATTTCGTCGGGAGCAGAAGAGGTGATAATTGCTAAACCTTTTTTGGTGTTGGCAAAACTTTTGTAAAAATCTTTCGCCTGTTCTCTAATCGATTTTCCGCTGCGCACAGAAGCCAAAGGAAACTGATTGCCGTTGTTTTTGAATTCCTCATATTTTACGCCAAGACTGCCCGAATGACAGGCATCGGCCAGGATGAGTTTAAATTTTGCATCACTGTCATTCATCGCATTGATCACAGAAACGTGATCGACGATGTTGCCTGATCCGTCGAAATCTACAGGTAGAAAAGCGCCATCGAGTCCATGTCCGGCAAAGTAAAAAATTATAAGATCATTGCTGTCGGCCATTAGAAAAAGATCGGCCATTTTATTTTTAATGTTTAGGGAAGTAGCCTCTTCGTTAATCAGCAACTCTACATTTTCTTTGGGGATGAAACCGCCCGAAGCGGAACGCAAATGTTTGTAAAACTCTTTAGCGTCAGTAGTTGTATAAGAAAGTTTTTG
>JBIKQC010000022.1:0-18546 GCA_044349855.1 Saprospira sp. | reverse complement strand
ATCACCATCGTCCACACAGATAATATCATCCAACTTATTCAGTTCGCAGACTGCAGGAATAAATTCATCGGAAATGCCCTGAATACGGTGCTTGCCTACCTTGTAACCCGTAGAAAGTGTAGGGGAGTTTGACGGTTCAAGCGGGTGAATTTTTATATTGGGATTTTGCAATTTCAGGTATCTGCCTACGCCCATTACGGTACCGCCTGTGCCCACACCAGCCACAAAAGCATCGGGTATAAGGCCCAAAAAAGATAGCTGTGAACTGATTTCCGGTCCGGTACTAAGAAAATGAGCTTCCGGATTGTGGCAGTTGCTGAACTGATGAGGAAGGAAGCCATTTGTCGCTTCCGCAGCCTCATTGGCCATTTCGATACTGCCCAAAAAGCCGCCTTCTTCTTTACTCACCAATCGGATATTGGCTCCAAAAGAACGAATAAGATTTTTGCGTTCATCGCTCATCCAGTCCGGCATAAAAATATTTACTTTGTAACCCAGTGCCCTGCCGATGGCTGCGAAAGAAATGCCGGTATTGCCGCTCGTAGCTTCGTAGATTTCCATGCCGGGCTTTAAACTGCCATTTTCGATTGCCTTTGAGAGTATATGATAGGCCATACGATCTTTGATGGAGCCCGTCATATTCATGCTTTCTGCTTTGGCAAAGATCCTTCGCTCCTCATTTTTGTAACTGAATCTAATCTCAAGCAAAGCAGAATTGCCAATCATAGCCTGAAGAGAAGCCAATACATTTGTCTTGTTTTTCAATGCTTTATTATTGTTTCTGAATTTAAGTGTCAGGGGCTAAAGAATATAAATCAAAATCTGCAAAGGAAAAATTTCCACAAAGATAATGATTATAATATTTATGAAGGGAAAAAGATATGGGGACAAGTAAAAATAATAAAGGCGGAAGACCGCTTTCACGATTTTCCGCCATTAATTGCAAAATTCATATACCAATTTTAGTTTTCCAATGTTATTTGGCAACCACAAATATTTATCGGTACCGCTCAATAATTTTATTGACTTCAGCCTCTTCAATATTTGCTTTCATAAAATACATATACTTGTCCTCTATACTGCTCACAACAAAAATTCCGCTCGGAGTTCCAAATACCTTGCCTGGATAATAGTCAACATATATTTTAATACCTCTGCTGTCAAGCATCGTAAAATGGTAATACATATATTTATAGTCTTCAATGACGGTGTTCAGTTTTCTGGATTTACTCTCGAAATTGAGCCGCATATAAACTTCCTCTTTACCATCGCCGCCAACAGCAAAATTAATATTTTCTTTTTCAAAGTTTAAGAAACCCTTCAGTTTGTAATCAAAACCGCCATTTACCTCAATGCGGGCCAAACTTTCTTCATGAGTTACCTGATAAGGGCCTTTCGGATAATAAGAAACCGAACCTTTAACGATTTGTGCGGCTACTATTTGAAAATTTAATATTAACAGAAACAGAAAAAAGAGCTTGTACATTAATTTGAGTTTTCATTGTTGTTAATAATTTTGAGTTCGTAAAAATGTACAGTTTTGCCACATTCTTTAAATTTTTGTTGAGCTTTAGAATTATTTATAAGAAATTCCGTTATCGCTTTACATAATTTTTTTTGGCAATTTCTTTTAACAATTACAGCGCCTGTACGAATGTACGATTCATAAACTCCTCGTCCTTTAATTTTTTACTGCTCTGAATTCAGGGGTATGAAAGGACCAAATATCCATCAGATAACTGTAGCTGGCAAATAGCTGTTTGTCTTCTCTTTCAAAAAGATAGCCGGTACCGTTATCTGCCAGAAATTTCCATTTGGAAGCTTCCTGAAATTTGCCGAGCATAAAATAGTATTTTTCTTTGCGGGCTTCTTCCGTAGCTGATTCAATCTGAAAAATTATAGAATGGGCAGCATCCTCAATGAAAGCTACCAAATATCTGCCGTATTGATTGGTAAAAACCCATTGTTCCAAACCTTTGCGGTCATCTGTTTTCTTCTCGGAAGGTCCTTCCGGAAATATAGTCAAGATTTCTTCCTTTGTACTTTTAATATTGATAATTGGAAACATAAATATCAGGTTTTATAAATTATAAACTAAGCGAGATCAGGTCCATTTCAAGGCCCATTCCGTTGCCGCCACCGGTTATAAAGATTGTCTTATTTTGAACTTTCATGTTTTTTTTGAATATGAGCTTTCTTTCTCAACTGTTTAGATTTTGGTTATTTTTCTAACGAAGGTCTGTCCGCTGACTGTATTATTAATTCTGCAAAAGTAAATACCCGGATTCAGTTGAGAAATTTCAAATTTGAATTTATCACCAGTAAAACCAACATTGATATACCTGCGGCCAAGACCATCCAATATTTCGATCTCGTAGATTCCGGTTTGTATTTCGATATTAATCTCTTCCTTGCTTGGATTTGGATAAAGCTCAATATCGATTTCCTCAATTTGCATAACAATGCTGCCGCTTGTTATCTGAACTGTTTCATTCAATTCGAAACTGCAACCGTTTGCATCGATTACGGTAACCTGATAATTACCTGAAGAAAGTCCGTTTATGTCTTCCGAAGTTGATGAGAAGCTGTTAGGCCCTATCCATTGATAGGCATAAGGTGCATTACCCCCTGTTACGCTAAGGTCAATTGAATTGTTATTTACCTGTGATGATGCTGTAAGATTCGAAGAAACTGTAATTGAAAATGAACAAAATGATTGATTTCCATTCGAATCGAAACCATTGTAATTGATTAAAGTAGCTCCAAGAGGGAAAGCAGATCCGCTAACGAAATTTGAAGTCATTAAGGGTGTTGGATCGCAATTGTCAATGATCAGTGGAGCAGACCAACTGACAAGGGCAGAACAGCCAGTATTATTTACATTAATATTGACATTCTGTGGGCATTGAATTTGTGGAGATTCGACATCCAAAACAGTAACAGTCTGAGTGTCGGTTTTAATGTTTCCGTTTTCATCTGTAACTGTCCAAATTACAAGATTAACACCTACCGTGAATTGATTTGCATTGTTTTCAATTGATTGTATACCGCAATTGTCGCTTGCCTGTGCATTGCCGAGCTGAATACCGGAAACAGTGCAAGACCCTGAATCTGCATTGATAACAATATCAGAAGGAGCAATAATTACAGGAGGCGTAATATCGGTACTGGCAATATAAACCGAATCAACCACTACACAACCATTCATGTGGGTTATTGCAACGCTGTTCCAACCGCCGCTTAGGCTGTTGTTTGGTTTGGTTGTTACACCATTTTCCCAAAGAAAGGTACAGGTGCTGAACATACATTGACAACCGCTCGATGACAAGGTGGCGGCACCTGTAGTATCAGAGAAACAGGCAACAGGTAAAATGCCGCCAAAACTGATTATAAATGGCTCGTTTAAAGTAATAGTAAGATCCTCGTAACAACCGTTGCTGTCAACCGCTCTCACCTGATATACACCTGCGCTCAGTCCGGTTACACTCTGTGTAATTTTATTGTTTGACCAACTGAAACTGTGAGATAGTGAAGGATTGGTAAGATTTAGCGATATACTGCCATCACTATGACCGTTACAACTCGGATTTACCTGTGGAGCAGAAGCAATGACAGCGCCTGTACTGCATGGTTGAGGGCTGTAATGATATACTCCGTCATTTTTATTTCCCATATAAGAGCCCCAGGCAATTCCTGCCAAAGGTTCTGAAATATTCAGGTTTAATCGGTTCAAATAAATACCTTTCCAACCAGAGGGGTCTAAACTGTCTTTTTTTACAACATAAATCAAGTCAAGGTTATTATCTGAATCAATATCATTAATGAGTGGAGTAGAAGCTAGATTTAGTCCAGTTTGCACCCCGCTGAGAATAGATGTTTGTCCGCTGACAAAGTCAAACGAATAAATCTGATGGCGGAATCTTCCATTGTCGAAAGCTGAAATCGAAGCCAAAACTTCATCTCTGCCGTCATTGTTGAGGTCAATGGCATTACCGGAACCGAAATGCAGACTTCCTATACTGTCTTTGAAAATAACATTGCCTGTTTCACCATCAATCATCACTTGATAAAAATCGCTGTATCCACCGGCGGTTGAGCCTTTATAAAGCACAGCAAAAACATCAGGCACCATACTGCCGGTAAAATTGCCAATTACTGGCGCAGTGCTTGATTCACATGCAGGGATGTTGACTATCCACTGCGTTGAAAAATCTGAACCTTTTATACGGGTAATTTTACCTGAAAAACTTTGTATGATGATGTCATAAGTTCCGTTCAGGTTTTTATAAATTGAAGCTGGTGCTATATAACCTTTTTGCCCGTCTCGAAGCAGTTCTACAGAATTTTGCAGTGAATTGCCCAAAAGGTCATTGAGTGGGCATGCCCAAAAACTACCGCCTAAGGTTTCACCTCCTGTGCCGTAAAGTATCCAAAGATTTCCATCATTTTTAAGATCAGCAACAATTGGGGAACAATAAATTTCCGCACTGTCGGGCACAACTGCCTTGGCAATAAGGCTGCCGTTTACTGAATTGATGAGCATCAGATAACCCTCTGGTCGGCTCGTATCCCAAGCAGGAGCTGCATGGTCGCCTCCATTAGAAACCAAGATATCCGGTATGTTATCGCCGCTGACATCAGAAATGAATTGAGGATTATAGAAGTTGTACAAACCACTGTCAATGGGATTTACAGGATGAGGGAAATAGTCCCATAAAAGCTGTCCGTTACTTCCATTAATGCAAAGTAACTGTGCACTCCGGCCGCTGATGAAAACATCCTTTATGCCATCGTTATTGACATCCTGAAAAATTGCAGAGCCGAAAACCTCATTTCTTGAGGCTCTTTTCCACAGGAGGTTTCCATTGGTGCCATCATAAGCCATTATGCCATTATTGCTTTGCTGTCCATCTGTACCTCCACCGATTACGATGTCTTTGATGCCATCATTGTTCAGATCGCATGCTCTTGGAGAAGATAAAGTGGGAATAGAATCGGTGAAATTCTGCCATATTAGGTTTTGAGAATAGGCTTCACAAAAGCAGAGCACTGTACAGAAAAGTGTTAAAATTTTATTCATAATAGTAATGTTTTTTATAGTATTGGCAATTAATGTCAGTTTTTAGTACTGCTCAAATGCAACTCTTAAGTATTTGGCAATATAATTATTATTTACCATAGTATTCGTTCATACTGATAATAAATTCCTCCGGATTGCGAAGTCCATGCTGTTCATATTTTTCAATTATAGCAAGTACATCATAGTCTTCATGCGGATATTTGCTAAAATATGCAACAGCCGAAGCTTTATCTCTGCCAAGTAAGAGTTCCTGATCCAAGGCACAGCTTGCATCAAAACAACAGTCAAGTTTAGCTTCTATTAGCAGTGGCAGATCCTCAGGATAACCAAGAACAAATATCATGAAAGTCAGCTGTCGCAATGTCTCCCGCATCAGGGTTTCACTACCGGCATATTTCAATTCCTCTTCCAGCAGAAAACGAATGAAAAGTCTGTCTGAATCGCTATAATTCTCGAAGAGCAAATCAACGACGTCTTCTCTAAAGTCTGCATTATTGTCATCGCTGCTCTCCCATCCGGTTTTACCATTGTGTTGATAGGCCACTAGTGACAACAGATCGGCAGCAGGCATAGCCGGAGCAACAGCTTTTATTGTTTTTATGTATTTTTTGGCGGTCATAAATAAAATTGTAAATAAACTGTTAGTCATTTTTGTAAGCAACATTCAAGTCAAAAATGCAACTTTATGTTTAGGTCAAAACTTACACTTTCCTCCTCTACCCAAATGCCGTTAAAAAAACGAAACGGAAAAAAATCATCAGACTGCTTTACTGACTTTTGATCATCAGAAAATCTTCATCAATTGGATGTTGAAATCTTTAGTGAGGTCGCAAATTTAAGTTAAATTTGGGGAATAGGGAATTGATTTATTTTAGGTTTCTTTCTGTTTATTTTCAAACAAAACTTTGGTCTTTACTCTTATCTCTCTGCATAACTGCTGATCTTCATAAAGCGATTTGCCATAGCTTGGGATCATCTCTGCCAACTTCTCCTTCCAATCAGATTCCATTTTAACTTTGAAACATTTTTCTAACAGTTCCAACATGATAGAAACAGAAGTGGAAGCTCCCGGTGAGGCGCCGAGCAAGGCTGCTACTGCACCATTTTTGGAATGGACAATTTCTGTCCCAAATTCCAAAACACCCGTTTTTTCTTTATTTTTCTTGATGATTTGTACCCTTTGTCCCGCCTCCTGCAGTTCCCAGTCGTTGATGTCGGCATTGGGAATAAATTGTTGCAGCGACTCAAATCGCGCTTCAGCACTTTGGGTAACCTGCCCAATAAGGTAACGGGTAAGTGGGATATTTTGCAATCCCGCTGCAATCATCGGCAGTATGTTGTCAAACTCGATAGAGCCTACCAGATCGAACCAGGAGCCTTTTTTTAGGAATTTGGTAGAAAAACCGGCGTAAGGTCCAAACAGCAGCGCTTTTTCACCGTTGATAATGCGGGTATCGAGGTGCGGGACTGACATGGGAGGTGCTCCTACAGCAGCCTTGCCATATACTTTTGCCTGATGTTTTTCTATGATTGCTTTATTTTTACAAACCAGCCACTGACCGCTTACCGGAAAACCGCCAAAGCCGTCAGCTTCATCAATATCGGTCTTTTGCAGCAGTGGCAGCGCAGCACCACCGGCACCTATAAACACAAATTTAGTATCGATAAATCTTTTTTCACCAGTTTTTACATTTTTAATTTTCAACTGCCAAACTCCTTCCTCTTCTTCTACTTTGTCAATATCTTTCACTTCGTGATTAAGAAAAAGCTGAACACCCTCCTGCTTACAGAGATACTCGAAAATAGCTCTTGTCAGCTTGCCGAAATCGACATCCGCACCATCTTCCATTCTTGTTGCAGCAATAAAATCCTTTTCGTCCCGCCCTTCAAACATAAGGGGCATCCACTTTTTTAGCGTTTCTTTATCTTCACTGAAAACCATCCCTTCAAAAAGTGCATGAGCTTTTAATGCTTCATGACGTTTTTTTAGGAATTCAACATCTTTCTCCTTGAAAACGGCGCTGATATGTGCCACCGAATTTATAAAATCGGAACTAATATATTTTTTATCTACCAAATAGGACCAAAGCTCTTTAGAAATTTCAAACTGTTCTGCAATTTTTAGTGCCTTTTTTATATCAACAGATCCGTCTTCTTTCTGTGGCGTATAATTCAGCTCACAGAATCCTGCATGTCCGGTTCCTGCATTGTTCCAGGCATCGGAGCTTTCGCCGGAAACGATGTCGAGTCTCTCATAAATTTCAATTTTAATGGAAGTATCCATTTCTTTCAGCAACAGACCAAGTGTTGCACTCATTATACCGGCACCCACCAATACTACATCGGGGCGTGAAGTGGTTTTGTATCTTGGGTCGAAAAAATTTGACATTTTATCTTTTTTAAAGGGCCATAATTTAAGCTGTTTTGCTTTACAGTTCAATATTTTCAATATACTTTCATAGCAGCACTAATTTAAAGATGCAGATTATGTTTTAAACATTATTATCAGTTACAGAGTAGCCTGAGTCAATTCCAAAATTAGCTTTTGATTGTTTTATCGAGGGAAAATTGTTTAAAGACTTTCTGCCTCACTCGAGCTCAATTCCAAATCCTGTGCAATTTTATCTCTTGTAGGTCTGAAATACAAAAATGCAAGAATCATAATGCCCGACATGCCGAGAAAAAGCGGATTCTGAGTGAGTAAATAACCGACTATCGCTAAAAGGGATGGGCCTTCCAACAATGCATAACGAACAATAAGTGCCCCTCTGTAACTGTTTATTTTTATATCAAATGCAGCTTTTTTATCAATTTTATCCAAAAGGGATTTGAAGACAAAAGTACTGACAGATAAACCGCCTAAGACAACGAAAGGTATGACCAACTGTAGTGTTTCATTTATACTTTGGGTATCAGCATTTACTTCATTTGCAGCAAAAAATGCGACAGCCATAAACATCAGCTGACCGCCAATAAGCGCAAAATAGATGATGTTGATCGTTTTTAAGGAATTACTGTTTTGCATATTTTCAATTATTAAAATTGGTTTTTATAAAATCATATTTGCTGAAGATGAGTCATAAAAGCTGCAAAATATGTTATTTGAGGTTTGCACCCAATTGATCTACCCAAATCAGCTTTGAAAGGTCATAACCCAAATCTTTGGCTATTTTAAGATAGTTTTCTTTTATTTCATCGGGGATTGTTTTTGTTCGTGATAAAATCCACATATAACTAAGATTATCGCCTGCTACTAAAGCATATTTATAATCGCTGTCAAGTGCTATGACATTATAACCGCCATAAAAAGGACCGAAAAATGACACTTTCAACATTGCTATATCAGATTTACCTGTAAATTTTGCCTTACCTATTGCCTGTTTCCATTTCTTTGTTTTGTAATTAAAACCTCTATTATTTACCTTAATTGTCCCGTTTTTATTGAGGGAATATTCTGCAGTGGTATTGTTTAGGTTCTTTTCAAATGTGAAATCAAATCGGGCAATTTCATACCATTTCCCCAAGTATCTGTCTTTTTCGAATGGGCTTACAGCCTTTGCTCCATAAGGGATTGAAGTTTTAGAGCAGGAAAAAAGCGTAAAAACTGCGAATAGGGCAGCCATCAGTTTGTTTTTATACATTATAGTTTTATGATTTACAACTTTTTATCCAGAAATTCATTTAGCTCATTTTTGCTTTTTGTAACGGCAGGTTCAGCACTCCTGTACCATTTATTTCTCTTTTTAATCCAAAAGGAATCTGCTATAAACTCATATTTTTCACCGTTGTAAAATGCCCACAAATCTGATATTTCAACTGTGGCAGTGCTGTCGGAGGTATAACTTATATTGCTGATTTTAATGTATTTGGAATAACCAATCTGTTCTTTCCTGTGATGCCAATTTTTATAATATTCATTACAAAAGCTGTCCCGATTGATCTCAGGATCAATGAAAATTTTCAGTTTGCACAAAAATTCTTCTTTATCCAAATCTATCCTGATAAGGAAAGAACAATACTTTTCGACGGTCTTTTGCAGGTTTTGGGCTTTCAGTCCAAAGCTTAAAAAAAACGCAAAAATCAGAATTGTGGTTCTCCTAAATTTCATAAAAAAGATATTTATACAAACAAAAACTTACCGCTCTCATAAATTTTTTCTCCGTCGGCAAAGATCTCACCTCCATTTTTCATATCGGCAATCATATCCCAATGGATTGATGACTGATTTTTGCCGCCGCACTGATAGTAAGTCTGCCCCAGAGCCATGTGCACAGTTCCGCCTATTTTTTCATCATATAAAATGTTCTTTACCGGGCGCTGAATACGAGTATTGGTGCCAATTGCCACCTCACCGAAATATCTCGCACCTTCAATTGACATTATTTTATCCAAAAGGGCTTTTCCTTTTTTAGCCTCCCATTTCTCGATGCGGCCATCCTTTACCCAAAGAGTAATCCCTTCCACTTCCTGCCCCTGATACATTGATGGATAGGAGAAATGGATGGTCCCGTTTACCGTTTCTTCTATTGGCGCTGTGTAAACTTCTCCGGAGGGCATATTCGTTTTTCCGTCAGAATTGATCCAGATGCGGTCTTTGACTCTGAAGCTGATGTCTGTACCTTCCCCTTTGTAACGGATCAGGTCTTTTGTGTTGAGTACATCGACAATCTGCTGCTGAAAGCGGCTCACTTTTCTCCACTCTTCAGCCGGATTTTCCTCATTGAGGAAGCAGGCATGATAGATAAAATCGCTAAATTCTTCCAAAGTCATTCCTGCATTCTGTGCGTGAGCAATTGTCGGGTATTCGCAGAGATTGCGTTTCAGTTCCAGCTTTGCGGTACGTTCCGAATATATTTTGCTGTAAGGCGCACGGGCTTTGCTGTAAATCTGCTGTTTCTCGTAGGGTGCAGACTTTGGACTGATGCTGTAAAAGGGTGCTCTGATATGCAGATAAGCATCGAATTCGGTCATCCCCAATTTATAATAAGGGTCAATAAACTGCAGCTGCTCCTCGCCGGATTCCTCCAGCAAAATCAGCCCCTGATCTCTAAAATCAAGTGAAACCAAGGCAATACCCCCAACTCTCAAAGCTGCACGATACACTTCGCGCACTAAAGGTTCAGCAAGGGTTGAAGACTGTACATAAAGTTTTTGACCGGCTTGCAGACTCAGGCAGTAGTTGACGAGAAGGTCGGCGTATTTTTCTAAGATATTCATGCTATTATATGTTGAACTATAAATTTGCTTTACAAGTCAGTACAAATATAATATATATAGCAAAAATATTCAATATCTGTGGAGACTTCCTTAGGAGTAAAAAATAATGGCGTTATGAAATGATAACAGGATTATGAAGGGTAGTTTAATATTGGGTTGGTTTTTATAAAACTATAAATACCAAAATAAAAAAGCAGCTCCGATAAAGAGCTGCCTGTAATATTTGCGGTTAAAATAATTAAGTACTTGAGCACTATATCTTTTTCCGTCTTCTTTATTTAAAAAGCCTCGCTCTCGTCATTTGTGACGAGACCACTTCAGCTTAAGTACTTATTGCACTCTTTTCCAGGTATCTGTTCTGCCAAACATAGAAACACCGACAAAACCCCTGATATCGAGCGTGTTTTTGTCTTTCATCGTAATTTTACAACTGTATGTAGTACCAGTTTCCGGGTCGTAGATAGTGCCACTGTCCCAGTAGCCGTTGCCATTGGCAGCAAAGTCTTGCAATACGCGAAGACCCAAACGTTTGCGGGTGCGGAGGGTTGGATCCGGATTTTTTTTATCCAATTTTTTTTCTCCGGTTTCAGGATCAATAGGCTCCTTTATCCAAACCACTTTTCCAAAATATTTATCCCCGATCTTGTCAATTTTAACACGCCCTTTGCCATGACTGGGTTCCCAAACCCCAATAAGATCATCAGCGCTATATTTTTGTGCATAGGTGGTAATGCTGAAAAGCATTAAGAACAGCAGGCCATATAAATTAATTGTTTTCATGTTATTTTCCTTTTTTTATGTGTAATGATTTTTTTAATTAAATGCTTATCAAAGAAAAAAGCTGCTATTTTTCAGGAAGTTCAATGGACTGATAAACAGTTTTTTTGGATGCCTATTTTGTTTGCTTTGATGTAAATTTGAACTTTACTTTTGCCTTAAATTTATAATTCTTTTCGCCGCCTTCTGCAGCATTAACCTCTACCACAGCGATTACCTTGTCAGTTTTGAAATAAGCAGTGGCATCATTGATTTTAGCGATTTCCAAGTTTAATTTTTTCTTGCCTTTTTCTTTATTTTCTGCTATTGCCAATTGTTTCATCTTGGCATTGTTGGAAGTGAGTTGGAAAAGTACAGTTTCTACATCATCCAAATTATTGTCATCTTCCAAATATACTTCACAGGAAATCAGCTCGACTTTTTGAATCGCTGCAGGATCCATACCGTTCGCCTCAGCAAAAGTTTTTGCTGTTTGTGGCAGGTCGAATTGAAGGGTATTTGAACCTGGGTCTAATGCTTGTTCCTTAAATTCCAACACTTGTTCCCATTCCTTAGTGGCATCGGGTCGACTGTCGCAGGCAAAGCACAATATGGCAAGCGAGCAGATGGTAAATAGATATTTCATCGTAAATAAGACATTTTTTGCGTTATGAAATGATTGATTGATAGATTGATTAAGGACTAACCATCGTAGCCGTAACCGATAAAAAGAAAGCACCTGACATACTGTTTTCCAAAAAATATGGAGCATCATTCACCAGGCCAAATCCACGGTAAAGATCCCCTACATTATCGACATTGTATCGATAAACCAAACGATAGCCAGCCGATAGGCTCAGCCAATAAAAATCCTTGAGTGAGAAGTCCCAGATTGCGCGCAAGCGAATATCGGAACGACGCAGCTCCAGTTTATCAAGATTACGGTTCTGAAAACCTGGATTGCCGGCAAAAAAATCTTTTCGGTCATTCAAACGATAGCTCGTTCCTTCCAGCTCCAACCCTGCACGAATAATATTGTCTCTTGAAATATTGTATCTAAAATCGGCCCTTGCAGGCAAAAGCATTTCCACTCCCCAACGTTCGGAGGGTGCAGTATAATTAAAAAGAAAAACAGGTAAATAATTGACCTCTCCGGCGCGATAGGTGCGCGTAAGTCCCACACCCCACATTTTGCGGTCATTCACTTTTCGCCCATAAATTGCCGTTGCAGATAACTTGATGAAGGCAGGCGATTGCCAACGCAAAAAATTCCAGTCTCCGGCATATTCACCTAAGACCTGTACCAAAACAAAGTTTTTCTCATCGAAGGGTTTAAACAGGGTTCCGACCAACCCAAGGTTGCGGATTGAACCATTTTTCAGCGTTTGATACATCGGATTGGGCTCCGGCGCTTCTGCTTCATTGCGCCAAACATAGTTCTGCTCTGAATAGCTGCCGCCCAAACTAAAGATAATTTTATTGGTAGAAACAATCGGAAAATTAGCCTCAAGGCGAACGCCATGACTCAACAAAGCGTTGTGTTCCTGTGTTCCGTTGCTGTCACCTAAATCGGTACTGAGTTTAAAAGGGCCAAAAGCTTCATAACCTATACCAATCAGACGATTGGGTGTCTGTGCCAATATTTTGGAGCTGCAATAAGCTTTGTTACTGCTGCCATCCTTAATAGTCAAATTGGCATATTTTTCAAAGTCCTCTTCTTCCTCTATATTCAGACTGTCAGTTTGTGCCTGTAATATCAGCGGAAAAAAAAACAGCAGGAGTGCTGCTTTTCTCATACTAGTAATAAATCTTAACATTGTCTTTGTTTTGAAAAGTACAAATTGAACAGAAATTTTTCTGTTAAATTTAAACAAATAATACTCCAAGAAAAGCTTTTTGTTAAAAATAAACATGTATTATGTATATAACTTTGTTATAGAAAGCATAACTAAATTTTATGATACACCCAGACAAGGCATATTTTTATTTATGGCTGGAGCTTGAAACCTATAATTTTCCTTGTCAAAGACCGGTAAAAGGAATTATAAAAACTACAAAAGCCCCATAAACTAAGGTTTACAGGGCTTTTGTATTATTAGTACTTAATAATTTTAAAACATATATCTCAATAAAATTTTCAAATCGGTATTGTACAAATTATTTGGTGCCCGGAAGAAGATTTGTTCGTTTTCATCTATATGAATAGGCATCAGACAGCCATCTTCTTTCACCTGAGTGTTATTGGTCAACTGATAAGAAGCTGCATTATCAGCCAGGGCAATTTGGCGGTTCTGCGTATTGCGGGCCAAATTCAGGAAACCGACATTGTAAGAAACAGAGAGCGCAAAATTGTCATTGATGGCAAATTCATAACCTGCAATAGCGCCAAGATCCACTGAGCTGAAACCTAATTCTTCATTAGACCTACTGTTGATTTCTTGATTTTTGGTCTTTACAGCGTACAGATAAGCGACATTCAGACCCAAAGAAACATTATGTCTTTTGTGTAAACGGTACATAAATGAAATCGGCAATTCCAAAAGGTGCATCTCGCTTATGTTATAGACTTTGGCAGCACGCTCCTGAAACATAAATTCATTAGTTGGATCAACATCCACCTGAAGGTTAATATATTCAGGTGTTTTTTCTTTGCTTCTGCCCTGATTTAAGAGCATTTTATACTGCAGTTCTGCCTGCATGACATAGCGTCCTGCAAATTTTTTGCGAAGAAAAGCACCAAGTACCGGAGCTACAGAAAAACGGTCGTTGTGATAGATTTTGGTATTAACACCGGCACTGACACCAAATTTTACTGACTTTTGCGGAACAGCATAAGGATTGTCGATAGTGATGATAGGTGTATCAATCAAAGGTTTTCTGTCCAAACCGCTTGGCTGAATGACCTTATTCAGGTTTTCGTTTCGCCATTTTACATAGCTTTCAGAGAAAGTATGTATTACCTCTACTCTGCGGGTATAAACAGGGTGAACAATTATATTCTCCGAATGCTGATCGTTCAGATCTCCGACTTTAGTTTTGGCAACAATACCAGGTTCTTCAACTGTTTTAATAGTTTCAGATTCTTTGGTCAGCGTTTTTTCAGCACTAACAATTGGCATCCTGTTGATGTTGTTGTAATCAGAACTGTTATTTTGAGCAGTTACTGTAACAATTGGTGGGTTGGCAGACCCGTTATTGGAACTGATATTATTTTGTGTCTCCGCCTTATTTTTAACATTATTTGTAGGATCCTGAGCTGCTTTATTGCTGTTGATATTTTCCTGATTGCCCTTCAGCTGAAAATTATTGTTCTTATCTTCCTTTGCAAGAAGCGGCAAAATGTTTTCCGATTTGCCAAAGGGCATTTCGCTCTGATAGATAACAAAACCTACAGTTGTTACGATAAGTATGACGCCTATTATTATCCAAGAACTCCAAGTAGAGGAGGCAGCTGAGGGTCCTGCGATATTGTTGAGGCGTTTTTCCATGTCCTCCCAAGCTCCAGGTATCATACCGAATTCTTGTTCGCTAAGTTTGGACCTCATATTTTCTTCCTGATTGTCGTAAAATTTATTCATTCGGTCAGTTTTATTTTTTTGCTTTTATATTTAATTTATTTTATTTTCAATTTTCTTAAAGTTACTAAAGTTTGAATAATTGGCCTTTTTCGTAAGCATTACGGGATCCGATCATTTCCTGCAGTTCCTTTCTAGCATTGGCCAAATGCCATTTTGAGGTTCCTACAGAAATTTCAAGAATTTCAGAAATTTCCTTATGCTTGTAACCGTCTACCACATAAAGATTAAAAACTGTTCTGCTTGAAGCCGGTAATTTCTGAATCAGCCGGTACAAGTCCTCAGCCTGTAGATTGTTTAAACTTTCATTGCAGACTGAAGAATCACTTTCAACATTGAAATCCATTACCTGACGGTATTTAGTATTGCGCCTAACATGATCAATAGCAGTATTGAAAACGATTTTCGCAATCCAACCGACAAGGTTGTTATTATCCTCGTATTTGTCAAGCGAGGTAAAAACTTTAAGAAATGAGTTGTTCAGAATATCCAAAGCCTCCTCCTGATTTGGGGTATAACGCATAGCAATGCCAAACAGCTTACCGAAATACCTTTCGTACAAGCATTTTTGGGCGAGTCTGTTTCCAAGGCGACAGCCCTGAATCAACTCATTATCGGTGCTTTTGTTTGAATACTTCATCTTTATCAGGGAAGGTAGTGACAGCCAATTTCCTATTATGGAACACTATCTGTCAGGTTTTTTTAGCATTGTTAGTTCAAGAGTGTAGAGGATTCGCAGAATGAAGAATTTTTTAATGATAAAAATAATTTTATAAGCATTACTTAAATCAAAACGCAGCCAATTTTGGATTGGTTGGTAAAAAATAAAAAACTTAAAAAAATAATTTTTAAGCAAGGCAATGTTACCTTTCAGCTGTATATCCTTTATCTTTAATGATACTTTTAACTATAGGGCCAAATCTATTCCGTACGAGATAGGTTAAATTTAGCTTAAAGTCCTTAGCTAAAACTCCTTAATTGCTATTTTATTGTTGGAAAAGTATGATTTTTATGATTTTTATGTTGTTTCTGTAATCAGTCCGATAAGTTTTTAATAATATGCTTAAATCTAAGCTGTTCCGCCTCAGCGGACTTGTCCTAATAACGTTTTCCGCCTTTCTGATGTTACGCTTTGTCATTCCGCAGAACAGAACACTTACTGCAAATGATATAGAAAAACAAAAGGAAAATGCCTGGGTGGAGGAAAAGTGGAACTCCATGTCGGAGAATGAACGACTGGGGCAGTTGTACATGGTAGCATCTTATCCAAATAAAGGTGCGGTAGATGAATTGCTCGTAAAAGAAATGATAGAAAAATATCATGTTGGCGGACTCATTATGTTTCAGGGCGGTCCAACACGTGAAGCGCATCTGACCAATTATTATCAGAGCCTTTCCAAAAAAGTTCCGCTGATGATCTCGGTAGATGGGGAATGGGGACTGAATATGCGCATGGATTCTGTCATTGCCTTTCCGCGTCAGATTTTAATGGGGGCAATTCAGGACAATACCGTTATCTATGATTTTGGAAAAGAAGTAGCCCGTCAATGCCGCAGACTGGGCATTCATGTGAATTTTGCTCCTGTGGTAGATGTGAATAACAATGCTGCTAATCCGGTAATCGGCGACCGCTCCTTCGGAGAAAACAAAGAAAATGTCACTGCCAAAGCTTTTCAATATATGAAAGGTATGCAGGATCACAATGTCATGGCCTGCGCCAAACATTTTCCCGGCCACGGAGATACCGATGTAGACTCACATTACGATCTGCCGCTGATGAAACATTCTACAAAGCGCCTTGACAGTCTGGAACTCTTTCCTTTCCGAAACCTCATACAGCATGGAATACAGAGTGTGATGATTGCCCACCTGCATATTCCGGCCCTCGATCCCAACGCCAATTTGCCTACTACGCTTTCAAAACCGACAGTTACCAATCTTTTAAAAGATAAAATGGGCTTTCAGGGTATCACTTTTACTGATGCCATGATGATGCAGGGTGTCACTAAACATTTTATTGATGGGGATGCTGAACTACGTGCACTGAAAGCAGGTATCGACATTGTGCTCATGCCCTTCGATGTACATCTCGCTATCAGCAAAGCCCGTCAGGCACTGAAAAGCGGAGAACTGAAATGGGAGGAATTGGAGCCCCGTGTTAAAAAAGTACTTCGTGCCAAATACCGATTGGGCCTTCACGAATACAAAGCTGTTTCTACACAAAATGTCTTGTCCGATATTAACAATGCCGATGCACACGCACTTTATGAGCGTTTGATAGAAAGTGCCATAACGCTGACTGACAATCCGGACAATCTGCTGCCCATCAGAAAAATAAGAGGCAGAAAAATTGCCACACTCTCCATCGGATCAGGCAGAAAAACTGCATTTCAATACGAATTGGATAAATGGGGTATCGAAAATCATTTTCAGGCCGGAACGAGCATCACTGCAGCCAATCAGACCCGCCTGATGAATGAACTGAAGAAACAGGAAATTGTCCTCATCGGCATGCACCGCATGGGACGCTATCCGCAGACCGATTTCGACCTCTCGCCCAGTGCCCGACTCTTTGTCAACGAGCTGAGCAAACACACGAAGGTGGTCCTCACTGTTTTCGGCAGCCCATACAGTCTGAAATTCTTTGAAAATGTAACTTATGTGGCCTGTACTTATGTCAACGACGATGTCGCCGAGCGCAAAGCTGCACAGGCCATCTTTGGCGGATTGGCCTACAAAGGCCGTTTGCCGGTAACTGCTTCTGCCCGTTTCAAATATGGTATGGGGGTAATAACCGAGCCTTTCCGATTGGGCTATGCCGAAAATCCGGAAGATCTGGGGCTCAACTCAAAAATCCTGAGAAAAATTGATGATATTGCCAATGAAGCTATTACAAAAGGGGCTACTCCCGGCTGTCAGATCATGGTGATAAAAGATGGAAAAATTGCTTTTCATAAAACCTACGGAAATACTACCTACAGCAATAAACGCAAGGTAAAACCCGATGATGTCTATGATCTGGCCTCGGTAACAAAGGTTGCCGCCACAACTGTTTCCATCATGAAACTCTACGAGGAAGGCAAAATAGACATTGAACAGAAATTAAGCTTTTATTTGCCCGAATTGCAGGGAACCAATAAGGAAAATCTTATTATCAGAGATATTCTGCTGCATCAGTCGGGGCTGAAAGCCTGGATTCCATTTTATATTCAAACTGTTGATGCAAATAAATATCCCGACCCGAAACACTACCGCAAAAAACCTGATGCCGAATACTGTTTCCGTGTGGCCGAAGGCGTATACATCTGTAAACCCAAGCAGGACAGTCTGCTTTGGGAGCGCATCTACAATGGCGATACTGACGGCGGTAGCGCCTATAAATACAGCGATCTGGGCTTTATACTTTTTACCCGACTGGTAGAAAAAGTGAGCGGAAAACCGCTGGACCGCTATGTGCTGGAAACATTCTACACACCGATGGGATTGGAAAATATTATGTACAATCCTATGCTGAACGGGATTCCAAAGAGCAGAGTGGTACCTACGGAAGAGGATAAATATTTCAGACAGCAGATGATTCATGGCGATGTGCACGATATGGGCGCTGCTATGTTAGGCGGGGTTTCCGGTCATGCCGGACTTTTTGCGCAGGCAAGTGATTTGGGCGCAATTTTCCAAATGCTGATGAATGGCGGTGTTTTTCAGAACCGCCGATACCTAAAAGAAGAAACCGTGAAAATGTTTACGGCCAAATATTCCAAACGCAGCCGCCGCGGACTTGGATTCGACCGCAGAGAAGGTACAAATATTGCGACTATGGCATCCGGCAACACCTTCGGTCATACAGGATTTACCGGAATTGGCGCCTGGGCCGATCCGGACAATAAAATCATTTATCTTTTCCTTTCCAACCGCACC
>JBIKQC010000370.1:0-5147 GCA_044349855.1 Saprospira sp. | reverse complement strand
TGTACCGCCAAGTCGTGTATATTTATTGGGATTTCGAAGAAAATCCACAATTTCCACCAGTTCATTTTCAGCCTCATCGATACCGGCAACATCGTCAAAGGTTACCTGTTCTGAAGTTTCTTTATCAAATCTTTTGGCCTTGCTTTGTCCGATGCCCATCATGCCGCCCAAACCTCCTTGTTTGGCCGAATTTCGGTACATCCAAATATAAAACAGGATAAGCAGTAAAATTGGGCCAAAATATCCCAATATGGTCATGATGATACTGCTTCCTTCTGCAATCGGCTCTGCCAATATTTCGATTTTCTGATCAAGCAGCAATATTTCTAACCCTTCATCTGCAAAGGAAGGCAGAATGGTACTGAAGTTTTGCACCTTAATACTGTCTCCGCGTTCAAATTTACTGTTGATAACCGGTGCATAAGGTACTTCTTTTTCAAAACGGCCGCTGATAAGCTCCCCTTTGCCGTAAATGGCCTTTACATTGCCTTTTTTTACCTCTTCTTTAAAAACAGTATAAGGGATTCTCCTGGTCTCTTCTTTTGGGAAAAAGTAATTCATGACCAGATAATTCACCAATAGAATTGATAGAAATATAATGAGAAGCCTTTTGAGCGGCAGATTGAATTGCCCCGGCTTTTTATCCGAATTAGGCGTTTTTTTATTTTTATTCTGTTGAAAAGCTGAGGTGGCCAAAGTTGATTGGGTTTAATAAAAATAAAATTGAGTAGGTTACTTTTCAAGAAAATCAATTAATGCAGGTAAGAGCTGCTCTTCCGGCAAATAGGGAATACCGTATGTCCTGTCGCTCAGCGATTCTTTTATCTGTTCTATTACTTTTGATTCTGCTGCTGCACGGCTTCGAAGTATTGGATCTTTGATGCCGGGCACTGCGGACAGGCATTGATTTATTACCCATGCAAAAGGTTTAATTCCAGCTCTATTGAGGTCTTTTTGCAATGCATCTGCTTCGTGCATGGGCGTTATTTCCGGTAATGCGACGAGTAATATTTTTGCAAAATCTGCATCCTGAAGTGCCATGTAAGGTGTTGAAACCCTTCCCAAACCAATAGATTTCTTCATTATTTCTTTGTGATAACTGCCTGCCGTATCCAAAAGGAGCAGGGTATGTCCGGTTGGGGCTGTATCTATCACAACAAACTGTCTGCGGGCTTTTTGAATCGCTTTAGAAAAAGCATGAAAAACAGCGACTTCTTCAGTACAGGGGGATTTAAGATCTTCCAAAAGAAGTTTTTTATCCTCTTTGCTCCGGTCTTTGCCTTTATGTGCCATAATTTTTTCAATATAGGCCTCTGTTTCTGCTTTGGGGTTTATTTGTTCTATACTGAGACTTGGAGGCAGTTCCTTGAGTTGGTCCAGAAAGAAATGGATATGAGCGGCAGGGTCTGTAGTTGTCAGCAGTACCTGATGTCCTTTTTGTGCTAACAGTACGGCAATTGCTGCGGCAGTCAATGTTTTACCCACACCTCCTTTGCCCATAGTCATAATCAGACCACTTGTTTTATCTTTAGAAAGTTCATTTGTCAAAGATTTAATATCATCAATATTATATGTGGCTATTTTCTGTGATTTAAGACTTTCCTCAGATAAATTTGCCTGCAGATTCATATCAAAAATGGATCTAAGTTTCTCTAAACCAAGGATATTGTAAGGTAGAAGCGGATAGCTGTTCAATGGTAAATCAATAATAGAAGTGGGCAACTGATTTAGTTGATTTTCTGCCATTTTTTGAATTTTTATTGCAAAATGATCTGTTTTATCTACTGCTTTGAAAATGCCATTTATGAGCAATTGCTGATTACTCATACCCATTTCTTTTATTTCATCCGAACTGCGGGCCGCTTCTCTCAGAGAAGGCATATCTGCTCTTGCTACCAGGTAAACGGTTGTCTCTCTAGCATCGCAGAGTTTATTCAATACTTTTTTATATCTGCTGTGACTGCTTTGCAAGGCGGAAGAAGGTCCAAGACAGGAGGCGCCCCCCGGATTAGTGTCTACAAATTCATCCCATGCTGAAGGCAATTCCAAAAGGCGCAAAGTATGACCGGTAGGAGCTGTGTCGAAAATAACTATATCATATTTTTTATTTTCTTCTTCTGCAATAAATCGGGAGAACTCATCGAAAGAGGCAATTTCAGTAGTACAGGCACCCGAAAGTTCTTCCCTGATTTTTTTGATTTCTTCTTCCGGAAGTTTACCGACAAGCGGATTTATAACCCTGCTTCTGTAGTTTTCAGCAGATTTTTCAGGATTTATATTGACAGCATACAGTTTTGGCAAACCTTTTACGGCACGGATTTCCTCATCTACTTTGGAATCAAGTACATCGTGTAAGTTTGATGCAGGATCAGTACTAACGAGCAGCACTGTTTTTCCGGAGTCAGCCAAGGCTACAGCGGTAGCACAGGCCAGTGTAGTTTTTCCGACCCCGCCTTTACCTGTGAAAAATATATAAGGGGTGACTGTCAGCATATCAAGAAGAGATCAATGATTATAGATAAAAGATCAAAGATGAACCGATCTCGTCCCTAAGACAAGAGAGCTCTATAAAGAGAAAAGATAGAAAGATTGATAATTTTGACTTTGAAGTGAGCTAAGAGTCTGTTTTTTTACAGAAGAATTTAACGATCCTTTGGTTTATCCTTTTTCTTGCTTCTGTTTTTAAAAATACTTCCCATTGCAACACCACCTATAGAAAATAATGTGTTGTTTGTCAATCCCTCCAATTCAACACCGCTGCCCAATTTGAAATATCGTCTGATGTCAAAAGAGATCATGAAATCATTCAGCGGAATTTCAATTTTAACACCACCTGCAACATAACCGCGTGCACTGCGGGGCATTGCATCCAATACGGTTGTACTTACATTTCTGATAGTGACTTCTTCCAATGCTTTGCTGTTACCGCCATCAAGAATAAACAGCATATCTATTTGTGGATTGGCAGTAATGCCGAAATTGCCGCCCATGAATTTTGTAATGATACCGAATTTGCCGCCTGCATTGAAGCTGAGTGTTGTAAAGCCTTTATTTTGATTCGTATTTACAGAATTTGCCACCTGATAGGGTACCACAATAAGGTCTACAAAACCTTGAGCAAAGCTTTTGAAACCAAAATTTGGCATTTTTTCATTTTCTTTCAGTCGGGTGAAACGTGCACCAAACTGCATTCGGAAATCATTATCCTGAAAAGCAAAACGGCGCACATCCATCGAATCACCACTTTGAATAAGCGTATTTATGAAGGGGTGAATTTTAAAATTTACAGAAAGCGTATTTATCTTACGTTTCGCTTTTTCCACTTTTTCTTTGAGGTTGAAATTGCCGTCTAAACTTAAAATTCCAGATGCGGCGCCCGAAGGTTTGAAGAGACCATAAAGACTGCCGCCACCGGCACCTGAAAAACGGAAAAAATCATCCAAAGGCTGATAGAGCATATCAATAGGAGTGGGGTGTTGAGCAAATAGTGGAGATTGAAGTACAATTGCCAATAAGAGGATGCTGAGATATTGTGTAAATTTATTCATGGTAAGCTTGGTTTTTTGCTCAGAATGAAATGTGAAAAAAAAAGCAGCACCGGGGGTGCTGCTTTGTATATTTAAGCGAAAAGAACAGGCTAATTATATGCCGCCCTCTTTTTTCTCATCAACTTCAATTTTGATGGTAACGTCACTTTTTTCTTTGATTTCAATTTTTTCTTCTTTGATAAGACCCATTTTGCGTTTCATATCTTCCAAAGCAGCAGAAGCTGTAATTGTAGGATTGTTGAGTGCTTTGTCGATTTCATCATCAATAGTTTTGGTTTCATTAGCCATTTCACCATAAGCTTCAGCCAAAGCTTCCTGTTCGTCAACTTTTTCTTTCATACGCTCCAACATAGCCATAGTGCCTGAAGAGTCGATATTTGTGAGTGTTTTGTTCATTTTTACAGTCGCTTTGCTCACTTTATCGCGGGCTTCGAGCGTACGGAGTTCGTTCTCCCATTTTGCGATTTGGCTTTTCAACTGGCGGATTTTACCTTCCATGTTGGTCACCATACCGTCATATTTTTGTTTGTTCTGAAGCGCAACCTGATACAATTTCAGATTTTCTTCACGACGTGCGAGTGCTTCAGTTGCAAGACGCTCAGCTTCTGCCATATCCATTTGACCAGATTGGCCCTGTTTGAGGAGTGCCATTGCTTTTTTCTCGTAATCATCGGAATTGCCTTTGTAAGTTTCTACTTCGCGTCCGGTACGGATTGCGATTGCTTTTACTTCGGCAAGGCTTTGCATGCTTTTGTCCAGATCTACTTTGAGGTCACGGATACCCTGTTGTGTCATTTTGATAGGGCTTTCCAGTTTATCGAGAGCGGCATTTGCTTCTGCTTTACCGATGCGGAACAAACGCTTAATTAGTTGCCACATAGCTTATGAGTTTTTTTGAGTTGTGATTTAATGTGAAACAAAAATAAAAATTAATAAGTATTAAAGTGAAAAGTGCCTTACTTTTTTGCAGCAAGCCCCATAAATTCATCTGAATTTTCAACCAAAGTAATAGCCAAAGACGAGAAAGTAGAATCCAATTCATTTCTGTCAAGGTTATCTAAAGCTAAAGTGTCACGGTAAAGAACTTTAATTCCTGTATCATCCAAAACAAATGCGCCATGAACTAGAGTACGGTTTAATTGAAGCAATCTTTTATAGATTGATTCGCTGTGATGTTTAAGATCCAAAATGTGCTGCTCCATAATAAGCACATCTCCTTCGCAGTCTAAAACCATGTTGCAGATGCCTTTGCCTTCATTCTGAACGATAAAAAGACTATCCTCAGCATTTTCATGGGTGATTTCATGTCCCATCTCCAGAAGATAAGTTTTGACTTTTTCAAAGTTAGTCATAGGGGAAAAGATTTATTAAAAACGTTAATGAATATCCTTATCGAAGCGAAAGTTAGAAAAAATATCCGATTATGGCATGTTTTTTAAATCAAATTTGTTAGAAAAGTGAGTTAAATCACCAATCTGAGACCTAAACTGTTTCATTTTGTGAGTCTTTTAATGAAAAACTGCTACCTTTACATTGGAATTTGCGTAAAAGCAGGTGTTTAAGTATATATGTATCTATTTTTTAGTCTGTAAATATTTG
>JBIKQC010000369.1:0-5148 GCA_044349855.1 Saprospira sp. | reverse complement strand
AAAAAAACACCTATGGAACTAAGCTTTTGGGAAAAGGATACTTTTCTTAGCAATATTGATGTAATTATAGTTGGTAGTGGGATAGTCGGACTAAATGCCGCTTTGCACCTCAGAGAACAGTCTCCATTGCTGAAAATTGTAGTGGTGGAAAGAGGGCCTTTGCCTAGTGGGGCCAGTACTAAAAATGCAGGTTTTGCATGCTTCGGTTCTATGTCAGAGCTTTTGGATGATGTTGCGCTTAACGGCGAAGATGCCATGCTTGCATTGGTTGAAAAACGTTGGAAAGGATTGCTGCAACTGAGAGAGAAATTAGGCGACAGCCATATCGATTTTCAACAATTGGGCGGCCATGAAGTCTTTGGAGATGATGACGCAGCTTCCTATTTGAAATGCGCGGAGCAGCTTGATAAATATAATCTTGCTTTGAAAGATATTATCGGAGATCCTGAAGTATTCCGCCTTTCGGACAATCTGATTAAAAAACAGGGTCTGAGAGAATTTAACCATTTAATCCTTAATCGTTTTGAAGGTCAGATACATACCGGAAAAATGATGGAAAGACTATTCCAATTGGCACAGTCACAGAATATTACTTTTTTAAACGGTATAAATATTTCACGATTCGAGGAATCTGCCAATATTGTTCAAATTCATACAAATATTGGCTGGGTGTTAAAATCACGAAAAGTATTGGTATGTACAAACGGATTTACCCGACAGCTTTTTCCTGAAATAGATGTAAAACCAGCCAGGAATCAGGTACTGATAAGCGCACCTATTCACGGATTGAAAATTAAAGGCAGTTTCCATTACAATAAAGGTTATGTCTACTTCCGAAATATAAATAACCGAATTTTACTTGGCGGTGGCAGAAATCTCTTCCTAATGGAAGAAACAACAGATGCTTTTGGTCTAACTGATGATATCCAGGCTTTTTTGGAAGATTTTCTAAAAACTCACCTCATGCCCGAAAACTCAAACTGTGCTATAGATATGCGTTGGAGCGGTATTTTGGGGATTGGAGATAAAAAAAGTCCAATCATAACCCGTTATTCGGATCATATTTATACGGCTGTTAGATTAGGCGGTATGGGAGTTGCTATTGGTATTCTGGTCGGTCGCGAAGGAGCTGAATTGCTGCAGGAAAGCCTGTAAGTCAACATATTAATTCAAACAAGTATTAACCCAAATCCGTTATTAGAAATTCTATTCGCTTCGCGGAGCCTTCGGGTTCCAAGCCTAAATTGCTGTGAAACTAAGCACTTACTCGTTTTTTGGGCTTTGAAACGAAGGACCGTGAAACGAAATAGGGGTAACTATTTATAGAGCTCGCTGTGCTCGGTTCTTCACCCCAAAAAACTCCGTGAGTACCTATTTTCGCTTTGCGGAGCGTTGGTTCTTTGCCCTTTAGGCTTTCATCACGAACTCTAATGACGGATCTGGGTTAAGGCAAATTTTATTACCAATCTTCTTCTTTTACTCTTTGTATTAAATTATAAACAAAAAAAGGAAATTACAACTTGTTGAAGTTTGGAGAAGGGGCCGTTTAAAAAGTCAGGACGGATTTTGTTTCATTCATACTCTTGATGAAGATTTAAGCCGTTTAATCAAATCTAAAGCTTTAGAAATCAAATCTAAAGTTCAAATAAGATTGAATCTTTATCCAATAAAATGCTAAATTAAAAAAGGGGCCAAAAGCCCCTTTTTTTAATTTTATCCGGATAGAAAATATTATTTTAAAGCCGACAAAGCCTCCTCCAATCTGCCTAGCATAAGCGGAATTTCATCAGTCGGACAGGTTCCAACAGAAAGTCGATACCAGGTAGAATCTTTAGATGCGCCGAAAGCGTAGAATGGAACAATCGCAATTTTAGCCTCATCCAACAGATAAGAAGTTACATCAGCAGTACTTTCCAGTAATCTGCCCGAAATACTCTGTTTGCCCTTAAGATCAAATTGCACGGTGAGGTAAATTGCCGCCTGAGGCGTAATCGCATCTATATTATATCCTTTGGCACGTAGGTCTTTCAGCCCTTTATAAATAGCCTGCAGACGCATTTCCAGCTCGCCGCGGATGGTCATGAGATATGCTTCAACATTGGTATCCTGCTCCAAATAAATAGCTGAAGCCACCTGTTCTGCTTTAGCAGCCCAAGCACCCACATGCGAGAGAATAGATTTCATTTTATCTACAATATATTTAGGGCCAACAGTCCAACCCACACGTACACCTGTCGCAGCAAATGCTTTTGACAAACCGTCGATAAAAATAGTGTAAGGGCGAAGTGCCGGACAAAGTGTAACTGGATCATGATGTACTGTGTCACCGTATGTCAATGTCCAATAAATCTGATCGTACATTATATACAATGGTTTACGGCCTGACTGTTCGCGTTTTACATTTTCGGCAAGCACCAAATCGCAAATATCCTGAAGACCTTCTTTACTAAATACAGTTCCTGTCGGATTCAGCGGAGAACAGAGCGCCAACAACGCTGCCTCTTCTACAAAAGGAGCTATCATAGCAGCTGTTGGCATAAAGTTAGTTTCAGGTGTTGTCTCAATCAAGAGCTGCTGTGCTGATGAAAGATGGCAATAGTGATTGTTATTCCAAGAAGGAACAGGGAAAATCACTTTATCATTTGGATCAACAATAGCCTGATAAAGAGCATAAATAAGCGGCCGCGCACCACCTGCAATCAATACTTCATCATTGGCATTGTATTCCAATCCCTGACGTTTGAGCAGAAAGGAAGCAACAGCGGCGCGCAGTTCTGTAACTCCGTTGGCAGCAGGATAATTGGTATGCCCCTGACGGTAAGCATCAATAATTGCTTCAGTCAGTTCTGACGGAATAGGAAAAAGTGAAGGGTCAAAATCACCAATCGTAAAATTATAAATTTTCTCTCCTTTTTTGATTTTTTCATTGATTTCTCCGGCGAGTTTAATAATCTCAGAGCCGATGAGATTTTCTGCCATTTTTGATGCGCGCATATTTTTCGATTTGATAATTTGGAAATGAAGGCTAAATAGCCAGATGGCAATTTAAGCAAATGTAAGATTTTTGCTTCTTGAAATCAAAGTGTTTTTAAATTTTTAGTTACTGCAATTTTTAGAAAAAATTGCAGTAACTAAAATAAAAGAGTTGAGATGCCGCTCAATTGGACAAAACAAGAGCTTTGAGGAAAATAACCGGCTTAATTCTTTATGCTCAGCTTAGAAAGATAGCTTTGATTTCCGCTTGTAAGTCTGACAAAATAATTTCCAGAACCTAAATCCAGATTAACAATTTCAATAATATGGTTTACCCATTGTTTTGCTTTTTCGGCATAAACCAATCTGCCCAATACATCGTAAATCTCAATTTGTGCAAAGCCTTCAATTTTAGGTATAAAAAGTGTGAAATTACCGGAATTTGGATTAGGGAAAAGGTGCAAAGTATTGTCAGTATCGTCAAAAATTCCACTTTGTTTTTTCTTTACTATAGTACAATTGAAATCTCCGGATATGTTTAAAATATGGAGCAATTTCGTCTGCGATTCAAATAAGAAAATAGCACTTGAGCCAGATAAAGGCAAATACTGTACATTTCCATTTTCTTCCCATCTTAAAAATAATTCTGAATCAAGCAATTGTTTGTCAACAATCCATTTTAGCTGCATATTTTGCGAACTGTTCATTTTTTTGGAAAAATGAAGGGTTTCTGACAATGCCATGTAAATGCTGTCTTCTGTAAAACTACTATCGCTTATCAATTCAACACGGGTTCTCTCCTCAGATGTTACTGTTGCATATACATCGAAATAAACAGATTTATTCGCTTCAATATCATAGGTTTGACTATTCACTATCCATGGATTTTCAGCCAATTCTACCTGAATAATAGTATCAGATTCTATCTCTAATTCTTGAGATTCAAGGCCCGATCCCTTTAGGGTGAGTACATAATGAGACCTTGGAATGGTGAATTGTTGTGAAGATTTAATTTCAGCAAAAAATTGATGGTCTAAATAAAGCTGTACTTTTTGTTCTTTTCGCATGGCGAATGAAAGTGTCATTTGTTCCTCATTCTCATTCGTAACGATGAAATGATGATCAACTGCCAAGGTATCATCTGAATTCATAGCATACACTCGCACAGATTGATAACCTGACTCCATGAAAGGAATACTGATTATACTATCGGTATAGCTATAAATTTCGGGATGTAAAACGTCATCATAATAAAGTTGGAAATTTGTATAATTCTCCCCTTTTATATTGAGTTGAACATTATTGGCCGGCACAAAAAGTGATTGGTTCTGAGATGAGACTTCAACCTTTAATGGATTTGAGATTTTGGGGAAGAGCGGAATATAATATTTACCTCTTAAATTCAATTTCTCATCGACTACTAATTTCAAGTCATCGTATCCTTTTCTGCTGATCCATAAACTATCGCCGGGCAAAATGTGAGTGGAAGATACAAAATTGGAACTTTGCTCTTCTGTTGAAGCTGTAAAAAGCCAATCTTCATCATTTTTAAACCATATTTCGGCACCGCTAAGTGTAGAACCCAGGGTTTGGACCCACAAAAACTGCTCCGCATCGCCCATTCCAATAAGTGGAATATTTGTTCTGTTTGCTGTAGCCTGAGTTGACACCCTGAAATAATTGGCCATCGATTTAACTCTCTTATTCCAATTACCCGTTTGATTGGGAACATGGAAAATATTTTCAACTGTCCATTTGTAGGTTTCACCCGCCTGCAATGCAGGAATCTGGAAAGTACTGAAATTATTTCCGTTAACTCTGATATCATGTTCCAATCTATAGCAGGTTCCATTCAATACGTATAGTTTGAACTGATAACCTTTGATTTGGGAATGACGAGCCCATCTAAAATCGGGAGTTGTAGAATTGACAATAGGAATGCTGCTATCATCGCCTGGAACAATCAGCTCAGGTTTCGCACGAATCCAACTTAGCCAAATACCGGAACCTCTATCGGTTATGGTATATTTCCCATTCTGTTTTTTTATTGGTAAGCTGCCATTGATATGCGCGGTAAGGTTACCTCCATAATTTTGCTGAATAATCCTGAAAGAACTAGTGGCATTATTATTTACAGGACCTCCTTTGGCTATAACAACATGACCATACTGATGA
>JBIKQC010000368.1:0-5149 GCA_044349855.1 Saprospira sp. | reverse complement strand
CGAGCCCGAAGATATTTATAATCACGTATTTGCGCCAACGCCTATCACCGAAGAGCGCGGTGTGCGTGAACCCGTAGGCGGAGAAGTAAAAGTGATGGTTGACTGTGCCCTTTTTGCGGTGCAGGAACTGATGGAAGACCATAAAGAATGTCTGCTATACGGACAGGATGTGGGCGGAAGGCTTGGCGGTGTATTCCGTGAGGCGGCTACGCTTGCTCAAAAATTTGGCGATGCACGCGTTTTCAACACACCCATTCAGGAAGCTTTCATTATCGGAAGTACTGTGGGAATGGCTGCTACGGGGCTCCGTCCCATTGTGGAAGTGCAGTTTGCCGATTATATTTGGCCGGGTCTGAATCAGTTGTTTACTGAATTGAGCCGTTCCTACTATCTTTCCAACGGCAAATGGCCGGCTAGTATGATTTTGCGCGTGCCCATCGGTGCTTACGGAAGCGGCGGACCCTTCCACTCTTCGAGTGTAGAATCTGTTGTTGCAAATATTAAAGGTGTTAAAATTGCATATCCGAGCAATGGTGCAGATCTGAAAGGACTCATTAAATCGGCATATTACGATCCAAATCCGGTGGTCATTTTTGAACACAAAGGCCTCTACTGGTCAAAAGTTCCGGGTACTAATGCTGCCCGTTCTGTCATGCCGGACCGCGATTATGCCATTCCTTTCGGTAAATGCCGCATGGTACTGGAAGCCGATGCACAAAAAGTGGAAGATGAATCAACCCTTGTTGTTGTCACTTACGGCATGGGCGTACATTGGGCACTGAATGCCGCAGCCGATCATGAAGGCAAAGTGAGTATTCTGGACCTGCGCACCATTTCTCCGGTAGATACTGAAATGATTTACGAACAGGTGAAAAAACACGGTAAATGTCTTGTAGTGACAGAAGAAGCTGTCAACTGCACTTTTGCACAAAGCATCGCTGCCCGTGTTCAGGAAAATTGTTTTGAATATTTGGACGGTCCTGTCCGCACGATCGGTGCCGAAGATCTTCCGGCCATTTGTCTGAACGAAATTTTGGAAAAGGCCATGCTGTTGTCAGCGGCAAAGGTCAGCAAAGCAATAGGTGAATTATTAAAATATTAATTGGGTAGAGGGTAGAAAGTAGAGAGTAGAGAGTAGAAGGTACTTTACGCTACTTTCTTTGGTCAAGTATTAAAATATTAACCTTATTTTGTAGATGGCAGAGAGTTGAAAATACAAAAAAATCTGTTTTCTGGTTTTATCATTAAACAGTACTGCACTAAAAAGTACACTCTACTCACTACCCTCTACTAAAGTACTTATAAAATTATGAGCAAATTCCACAGCCTTAAAGTAATTGATGTCCGAGAAGAAACGGATGACTGCAAATCAATTGCCTTTGAAATTCCGCAGGAACTCCGCGAAGAGTTCCGATACTTGCAGGGTCAGCACCTGACACTGCGTGCCATGATCGACGGTGAAGATGTTCGCCGTAATTACTCCCTTTGTTCCAGCCCCTTAGATAATGAGTGGCGTGTGGCTGTTAAAAAATTGCCCGGTGGCAAATTTTCTACCTATGCCAATGACACATTGAAAAAAGGAGATTTGTTGGATGTTATGCCCCCTGCCGGACATTTCTATACTGAAATAAAAGCAGATAATGAAAAGCACTATGTGGCTTTTGCTGCAGGCAGCGGAATTACGCCGATGCTTTCTATCATGAAAACAGTGTTAAAAACTGAGCCGGGCAGCAAAATTACTTTGGTTTACGGCAACAGAAATACCATGTCCATTATTTTCCATGAGGAAATTGAAGGCCTTAAAAATAAATACATGGACCGTATCAGCGTGTATTATCTGCTGAGTCGCGAAAAATTGGACGAGCCGATTCTCAACGGCCGCATCACAGAAGAAAAATGCAATGACCTTTTCAATGGTCTGATCGATGTAAAAAACGGCGATGAATTTTTCCTCTGCGGTCCCGAAGAGATGATAAATGCTGCCAATACTGCGCTTAAAAATACAGGAGTGGCTGAAGAAAAAATTCATTTCGAATTATTTACTGCACCGGGCAGCAGCTTCGGGGGCGAAAAACTTGTTTTTTCTAAAGAAGATGAAGGCAAGGTGAGCGAAGTGACAGTTACATCCGACGGAAAAACCTTTACTTTTAATCTGCCTTACGGTAAAGCCAATCTGCTCGATGCCGCTATGCGCGAGGGTGCCGACCTGCCATTTGCCTGCAAGGGCGGTGTTTGCTGTACCTGTAAAGCCCGTCTGCTCGAAGGAGAAGTGGAAATGGAAAGAAACTATGGCCTTGCAAAAGAGGAAGTGGAAGCCGGATTTATTTTAAGTTGTCAGGCTTTCCCTAAAACAGATAAGGTGAGAATTGATTTTGATGACATTTAATACAGTAGAGAGTAGAGGGTAATGTGTACTCTTCTTTCATATCAAATTTATAACAGTTGTGAATGCCAAAAGCACCCGATGAAGGAAATTGAAATACCTAATCCGATTGATTTAGTAAAGGAAATTGCCCTCCTAATTGAGGAGACTAAAAATCATGTTGCCAGGGTTACAAATAGCACATTAACTATACTTTTTTGGCAAATTGGCAAGCGTATAAATGATGAAATTCTTAAAAATGAGCGTGCCGAATATGGAAAACAAATTCTGTCCTCCGTCTCTGAACAATTAGAAATAAAATACGGAAGAAATTTTGAAGAAAAAAACCTGAGAAGGATGATACAATTTGCATTGGAATTCTCCGATTTTGAAATTGTCGTGCCACTGGCACGACAATTATCATGGTCACATTTTATTATTTTAATCCCTTTAAAATCAATTGATTCAAAAATGTACTATGCAAAAAATTCAATTGAACAAAATTGGGGAAAACGGGAATTGAGAAATCAAATTTCACGAAAAGCTTTTGAACGGAATGAAATCGCAAACATCCAATTGGGGATAAGTCAACCTGATTTGTTGAATACATTCAAAGACCCTTTTGTATTGGATTTTTTGAATCTGAAGAACACCTATTTAGAGCAGGATTTAGAGCGTGCTATTTTACAGGAGTTGGAAGGTTTTATTTTGGAACTTGGAAAAGGTTTTGCCTTCATGGAGCGTCAAAAACGGATGATTATTGATGGCGAAGATTTTTATCTTGATCTGTTATTCTACAACCGTAAATTAAAACGTTTGGTTGCCATTGAACTGAAACTGGGAAAATTTGAAGCTGCTCATAAAGGTCAAATGGAGTTATATTTGAAATGGCTGAACAGATACGAAAAACAGGAAGGCGAAAACGAGCCAATTGGTTTAATTTTATGTGCAGAAAGCAATAAGGAACAAGTAGAATTAATGGAAATGCACAAAGACGGAATTATGGTTGCAGAATATTGGACAGTAATGCCGCCTAAAGCAGAATTAGAAGCGAAATTGCATCAATTGCTGATTGAAGCAAAGGAACGCATTGAAAGAAATAAAAGAATTAATTAAATATTAGGGTAAATTAGAGCGTAGAAAGTACCCTCTACCCTCTACTCTCATCAAAGTACTAAATCTTTACAACTATGGACAATCACAACAATATCCACAGCCTTGAAGCAAAATTTGAGGCAAAAATTGGTTCCGAGATCAAAATTGAACCTAAAGACTGGATGCCGGAATCCTATCGAAAAACACTGATCCGTCAGATTTCACAGCACGCACACTCTGAAGTGGTAGGCATGCTGCCTGAAGGAAACTGGATTTTGCGTGCCCCTTCATTGCGCCGCAAAGTTGCCCTGTTGGCAAAGGTTCAGGATGAGGCCGGACATGGACTCTATTTATACAGCGCGGCCGAAACATTGGGTATCAGCCGCGAAGAATTATACCAGCAGCTGCTTACCGGCAAAGCCAAATATTCCAGTATTTTCAATTATCCCACCCTTAGCTGGGCGGATATTGGAGCAATCGGATGGTTGGTTGACGGCGCTGCCATCATGAATCAGGTGATGCTGACACGTACTTCCTACGGTCCTTATGCCCGTGCGATGGTGCGCATCTGCAAAGAAGAAAGTTTTCATCAGCGTCAGGGTTATGAAATCCTAATTTCGCTAAGTCGCGGTAGTGCCGAGCAGAAAAAAATGCTGCAGGATGCTATGGACAGATGGTGGTGGCCTGCATTGATGATGTTTGGCCCGCATGACTCTGCCTCAACGCATTCAGAGCAGGCCATCAAATGGAAAATCAAGCGTAAATCAAATGATGAACTTCGTCAGGATTTTATCGATGCAACAGTTCTTCAGGCCAATTATCTTGGTGTGAATATTCCCGATCCGAAACTCAAATGGAATGAAGAACGAGGTCATTATGACTTCGGTGACATCAATTGGGAGGAGTTTTGGAATGTGGTAAACGGCAATGGCCTCTGCAACAAACAGCGCATGAAAGATCGCAAAAAAGCGTATGAAGGCGGAGAATGGGTTCGCGAAGCTGCGATGGCACATGCGGAAAAAAGAGCTAAAAGAAAGGAAGAAAAGGTAGCATAATATAGAAGATTATCAGAAGACAGATTATCAGATTTTTTCTGTTCTCTGACTTTACATTAAACTTTATAATTTAACAGCTACTATTCTGACAATCTGACATCTATTCAAACTTAATATTTATATCAGCTACTGTTCTGACAATCTGATATCTGATCATCTAAAATCTATTTAAACCATGGAAAAGAAAGAATGGCCACTGTGGGAAATATTCATCCGCAGCAAATCGGGATTAAGCCACAAACATGCGGGCAGTCTTCATGCCGCGGATGCTGAAATGGCAATTGAACATGCACGTGATGTATACACACGCCGTAATGAAGGTGTGAGTATTTGGGTTGTAAAATCAAGTGAGGTAGTTGCTTCCGACCCGGATGATGAGTATATGTTCGAATCGGCAAAAACAAAAATTTACCGACATCCGACATTTTACGATATTCCTGAGGAAGTCGGACATATGTAATATTAATGTGCGGATGAATTGATATGCGGATGTGCGGATGAGATCATCCTTATGTACAAAACCTTATTTAACTGTGCTTATCAAACGCAGTAGAAAACATCCGCACATCCGCATATCCGCACATCAAAAAATTATACAAAAATATGAATCAAAAATTAATAAACTATATCTTCCAAC
>JBIKQC010000021.1:0-18586 GCA_044349855.1 Saprospira sp. | reverse complement strand
AACCCGAATCCGTCATTAGAGTTCGTTATGAAAGCCTAAAGGGTAAAGAACCAACGCTCCGCGAAGCGAAAATAAGTACTCACGGAGTTTTTTGGGGTGAAGAACCGAGCACAGCGAGCTCTATAAATAGTTACCCCTATTTCGTTTCACGGTCCTTCGGTTCAAAACCCAAAAAACGAGTAAGTGCTTAGTTTCACAGCAATTTAGGCTTGGAATAGAATTTCTAATGACGGATTCGGGATTATCTATACAGAAAGCCTTTGGTGAGAACCAAAGGCTTTCTAATTAACTGTTATTTCTTGCGTTTTAATTCTTCCATTGCTTTTCTGACATCCTTATCTTTTTTGCTGAGGCAGAGATAATAGCCTTCATCGCGGAAAAGTTGCTGACCAATCTGAGCCTTGATTCTCAACGCCAATTCTTCTTTTGCCAATGGCCAAATAGCCTTATTTTCATCCAAGTCGCCTTTAGAAAGGGCATACTTATAAAAATCATTTACCATACTTTCGCTGACCGTGTATCTGTCGGCAAAGGCAAGAGCAGTTTTGTAGTTGCCAAAAGAGCCGATATTTTCGTCCATATAACGGTAAACAAAGGCCGGAACAAAAAGATTGAGGGTCAGAAAATAGCTGTTATAAGTAATGGTATCGATGGGGACAAAAATATCCGGAATGATACCTCCGCCGCCATAAACGATACGACCGCCGGTTGTTTTGTACACTGTTGAATCAGAAATTTTGATGCTGTCTCGATGAAAGAGTTCCCCTTTTGTATAGCGAACATCGAGGTCTTCGTCGTATTCATCAGATTCACCTTCTCGGTATGGGCGCTGTATGAGTCTGCCCGAAGGGGTATAATAACGGGCAACAGTAAGGCGCAGTGCAGAGCTGTCGCTGAGATCGTACTGTTCCTGAACAAGTCCTTTTCCAAAGGAACGGCGACCGACAATGAGGCCACGGTCATTATCCTGAATGGCACCGGCTACAATTTCGCTTGCGGAAGCAGAACCTTCGTTGATAAGGACGGCTACACGACCGACTTTAAAATAGGCTTTGCCGTTTGATTTGTATTCTTTGCGTTTGTAACTGCGTCCTTCTGTATAAACAAGAAGTCTTTTTGCATCAAAAAGCTGATTGAGTATATCAGTAGCTTCACTTAGATAGCCACCCGGATTGCCGCGAAGATCTATGATCAGATCTTTCATCCCTTTTTTCTGAGTCAGCTCCTCCAAGGCTTTCATAAATTCCTCAAAGGTCTGTCCACTGAAGCGGGAAACCTTTATATAGCCTGTTTTTTCATCGAGCATCAGCGATGTTTCTACACTACTCATGGGAATCTGCCCTCTTGTGATGGTTAGACTGACCGGTTTCTTTTCACCACGATGAATTACTTGAACCTTAACAATGCTTCCTGCTTCGCCTTTCAGTTTTTCAACAACATCTTTATTTTTCAGGCCAACACCTGCCACGAGAGAGTCATTTACCCTTATGAAACGGTCTCCCTGCTTGATTCCAGCTTTATAGGAAGGGCCGTCGGGGACTACACCTACTATCAAAATGGTATCATCCAGCATAAAAAACTCTACGCCAATGCCTTCAAAATTACCCTGTAAAGATTCTTTTACGCCTTTCAGTCTATTTCGCGGAATATAGCTGGAGTGAGGGTCCAATTTTTTAAGCAGACCTTCTATGGCTGCATCTTCAAGACTTTCCAAATCGACACCTTCCAGATAGCGGGCATCTATAAAACGGAGAATTTCTTCCACCTTATTCATTCGCTTCATATTGCCATCTTGGTCGCTGGCAAATAAAATGGAATGATTGGATTGATTTCTCATTGATAGTCCTACCATAATACCAATTCCCAACATTGTCGCCAACATAAGCGGAAGCCAGACGCCAATACGTTCGTTAAAACTAAGCGGCTTGCTGTTTCTGAAATTGTGGGAGAGTTTGGGTTTCTGATCCAAATTATTGTTATCCTGATGATCTTCTGTCATTTCTTTGATTTTGAATAAAATTCCAAAAAAGCGTCCTTTTAGTAAAAAATAAACAAAATATCTGCTTTTTATTAGAACGATTAGCAAATTCATTGCTATTTTCGTAGTAATTCCTTTAAATATTTCCCCTGTTTAGGAATATTTTTTTGCCTTTTCATGAAACAAAGCGCTAAGTTAACAAAATGATACTAATTGCCGATAGCGGTTCGACAAAAACACAATGGTTTTTGACAGATTCTGAAAATAAGTCAATCGAACTGCTCACTTTGGGATTCAATCCTGTCATGCTTTCAACAGCGGAAATCGTTTCGGGATTAGCAAAAACACTGATTCCACAGTTAGGCGATCTGCATAAAATGGTACGTCAGATCTTTTTTTACGGAGCGGGCTGTTCTTCTGCTGAAATGCAGGAAAAGATTAAAAATATACTGCATCCATTTTTTTTAAATTGTGCAGAAATTTCGGTCATGAGCGACCTTTGGGCAGGAATACATGCAGGATGCGGCAGAGAAGCCGGTATAAGCTGCATCTTGGGTACGGGTTCAAATGCATGTGTTTACGATGGGAAAAAAATTATAGGTCAACTGCCATCATTGGGCTATTTATTGGGTGACGAGGGCAGCGGAAATCATATCGGTAAAGAATTGGTAAAAGCTTATTTTTATGGCGAAATGCCGGAAGATTTGAGGAAAAAATTCAAAGAAAAATTCGGATTGGAAGAACATAAATTTGTAAAAGCGCTGTATTCACAGAGTGGTCCGAATCGCTATTTGGCATCTTTTGCCCTCTTTGGGGCGGATAACAGAGAAAGTCAATTTATACAAAAAATAATAAAAAACTGTTTTGGGCTATTTGCTGATGTTCAAATCCGAAAATTGCAGACAACAGAATATTTGCCGCTGTATTTTGTAGGTTCTATCGCAAAAGGTTTTGAAAATGAACTGACAGCGGTTATGGAAAGCAGAAATTTTAAGGTGGCGGATATTCAGAAAAGTCCCTTTCCGAAATTGTTGGAGTATTATAAATAAGATGAAAGTTGAAAGTTGAAAGATAAAAGATGAATCATAGACTATTACCATCAATCATTCACAATTGACCATTCAAAACTGACCACTAACCGTTGACAATTGACCACAAATCAATCTAAAAATAACATGTACGGCAAAAGAGAAGAAATAGACGAAATAGACAAAAGTATATTGAACATTCTGATGCAGGATGCTAATACTTCTTATGTAGATATTGCTAAGGAGATACATGTTTCTCCGGGCACTGTGCATGTACGCATGAAAAGGCTTATGAAGTTGGGTATAGTTAAAAAAGCCTTTTTGAATGTGGATTATGCCAAGTTGGGTTATGACATCTGCGCTTTTTTGGGGATATATCTTGAAAAGAGTTCGATGTACTCCTCAGTGGTGGACGCCCTTTACAAAATTCCTGAAGTGGTAAATGCACATTATACAACAGGGAATTACAGTATTTTTGCCAAAATCATATGCCGCGACACCGAACACCTTCGACGTGTGCTGTATGAAAAGATACAGAATATTGAAGGTATTCAACGTACAGAGACTTTTATCTCTTTGGAAGAGAGTATTTATAGGACAATCGCCATTGCGGACGAAGAGGATTGATTTATTTACTTAAGTAAGGCAGCATCTCATCTTCGATGAGTTTACGGCGATCCATGAGGCGAAGCGCGTACTCTTCCATGGCTTTGTCATCTGCAGTTTCCGGTATCCATTTTGGAATTTCCACCTTATTTCCTTCCTCGTCTAAAGCAACAAAGATGATGATACAATGTGTATTTTTCAAGTATTCATCTTCCCAAAGCGGTGCAGAATAAACATCTACAGAGATGTGCATACTGCTGCTTCCTGTATAAATAACACTGGCCTCGAGTTTAACCTCGTGTCCGATCTGAATGGGTTTAAAAAAGCGGATACCCCCGACATAGACAGTTACACAATAACGGCGGCTCCAACCTGAAGCACAGGCATATGCCACCTGGTCAATCCATTTCATCACGGCTCCCCCGTGCACTTTACCACCAAAATTAACGTCACCGGGTTCCGCCAAAAAGGTGAAAGTTGTTGTTCTTTTATCTCCAGCCATAATTGTGTAGAGTATTTGAATATTTAAACATATTTGATCAAAGATAACAGAGGAATGAATAATCTGAAAGTATTTCGACAATTAATTATATTCAATGATTGGCAAGGGTTAATACACTTCGCGAACATGTGCAAATATGCGTATTACTCGCATGCACTGCAGGTATGTGCGCAGATTTGACAACTTTTTAAAAGTTGTCAAATCTTGCGGCTGCCTGCGCGCGAAAAATAATTATCTTTGCCCAATTGTATAAAAGCAACCATATTTCATGTCAAAAATTATCATAAAAGCATCCGAAATCGGTAATTTGACCGATGCGCGTTATTTTTCAGCCTGGGGAGTAGATTGGCTGGGCTTTTCGCTCGATACTGAAAACCCTGCCTACATAGGTCCCACACAGATATCCGCCATGAGGGAATGGCTTTCAGGTCCGGGTATTGTTGCCGAAATGGGTCCATTTTCTGAGGCGGAACTGCTGCAGCAGGCCGTAGAAATCCTGAAGCCTGATGCGCTGCAAATAGGGCAGTTCACCGCATTGCAAGCCGTAAAAACATTGGGCGGCAGCCTTACAATCATCAAGGAACAAATTCCTGATTCTTTGGATCAGTTGGCAGATCTGGAATTTGAATGGCGCGAATGGGCCGGAACTGCTGATTTCTTTCTGTTAAATCTGGAGAAAAACGGCTTTTCCTGGACAACATTAAAAAATGATCCAAAAAAAATGTCCACACTAAAAAATCTTTGTGCCAATTTTCAGGTCATGCTCAGTTTGGACTTTCAGTCAGAGGAGCTGTCACAGATAATTGACAGTCTAAAACCATATGGCCTTGCTGTTAAAGGCGGTGAGGAAGAAAAAGTAGGTATGAAATCATTCGATGAGCTCGATGCCTTTTTCGAGACATTCGAAGAGATTAACAATTAAAATATTAAATTATTGTAAATTTTATCATTTACAAGCGTTTATAGAAATAGCCTCAAAGTTCGAACTATTCGAACTTTGAGGCTTTGTATTGTAAGGGCCTGAAAATAAATTTTATGTCTTTTTTATAGAGGCTAGGAACTTTGAGCGCAAAGCCTTCGTTCTATTGTTATCTGCGTCGAAACAGATTTTTTGTATATTAAAATTCTGATATCCATGTTATTAAGAACTCAAAATATAAGCTTTCAAACATTATTTTCATTGCGTTACATAAAAATGCAATTTTATAGGCGTGTTTAATAATTATTCACAAAAGACTAAGACCCTAAGGTTTTTAGTCTCAAATTATCTACAAAACCATGAATTGGCGAAAACTAGATGGAAGCCGAATCCTGCTTCCTATAAATGAAGCTGTGGAATTGACTATTCAGAAAGAGTTGGAAGCAGGGCACAATTTGCGCATCTGCATCGGAACCGACTCTCAGGTTCGCGGAAAAAACATCACCTTTGCTACTGTTATCGTTTTTTTACGCGAGGGGAAAGGAGGATTTATGTTCATCAACAGTGAAGTTGTTGCTACAGAAATGAAGATCCGCGAAAGGATGATTACTGAAGTAACTAAATCGGTAGTAATTGCTTATGACCTTACGGAGGTATTGACAAAATACAATATTCCGCTCGAGGTACATGTCGACATCAATACCGATACAACCTTTAAGTCGAACGTTGCTTTGAAAGAGGCAATGGGTTACATAAAAGGGATGGGTTATGAATTCAAGGCCAAGCCTTTTGCTTTCGCAAGTTCCAGCTGTGCCGACAAGGTAGTTTAAACCGCTGCTTTTTCAGCCTTTAAAATTAAATAATTCCTTGTTTATAATCGTAAATAAGGTCAATATATAGGCATCGCTCTAAGCGATGCCTTTTTTTATTAATACATCGTCGATCCAAGCTATACCTTTTTTATTAACACATCGTCAATCTAAGCCATACCTTTTTTTTAGTAATACCTCAACGATCCCAAGGAATGAGTTTTTTACCTTTTTTCAGTCGCAATCCGCCTAATATTATCAGCAGGACATCAACCGAAACCCAAGCAAAAAGGGCTAATATCAATAGCCAAGAGAAGAAAAGTGCGATGCCCAAAGTAGAAAGGAGTGCCGAAATAAGCGCAAATGACAACTGCAATACAGCGCTTACATAATGTTTCATATAAAAATGATGCGCTCCTATGAAACCCAATAGGACACAGAGCAGAAAGGCTGAGAGTTGAGTGCGGTCACCGTAGTCAAAATCAGGAGAAGTTTTTTTATACTTAGCTTTTTGACTATCCTTTAAAGGTTTTACAGGTTTCAACTGTTCAGTATGGGAAACTGAAAATTCAATAGCCGCTGACCTAAGGCTCCAACTGCTGCATAGAAACATCAGCGGAAGGCATAGCAATAGGAATAATGTGGAGATTGAAAATTTCATAAACTGTTGTTTGTCCAAAATTAAAAAAAAGTCTATTAAACAAAAGTGTTTAACAGACTTTATAAATTCTTTACAGCAAAAATGAAACATTTTATTGCCTTAAATAAAATCACTATTTAGACAATTCAGTTTTATTTCTTAAGCTAATTCAAGTAACCAAAGAATTAACCAAATAATTATGATAATACCACCAATAGACTGAATAATATATGCCAACCAATTCAAGCCCGGTATGATATAAAAAATAGCGCCAATAAGCAATAACACTAATCCAATAATCAACCACTTAAGATTTGGAATATCCAATTGATTTTTACCAATTTTATCTTCAACAAAAGCTTTCTTCTCAGCTTTGTTCATTCCTTTCATTTCCGTACGGAATTCTTTGCGAACTTCTTTGATTTGTTTTTTGATGTTTTTTTCTGCTTTTTCTTTGGAAGAAGGAACAACACCGGTTTCAGCTGCAGGAACAACAGCTCCAGCCTGAGCTTGAGGCAACGCAAAGGCAACTATAAACAGTGCCATTACAAAAATCATAATTAGCTTCTTCATACTTAAAATATATTTAGTTTTTAAATTTGGGTTAACAACCCGGTTCTTTTGTAGCAACTGCAAAGATAAACCTAAAGCTTAAAAAACAACAATGACGGATGTCATTTTAAATAACACAAAGCACTAATTCTAATCAGTAATAAACCCGTTTCATTTGACAAAAACGTAAACTCCTATTTTTCAATATTTCTAGCGTTCATTACTTTTTAAAAAGTTTGTTCAGATTAATATCCTTGGTCAGGTTATTAATTTTTTGTCGGGTTATGATTTGTCTTGCCTGTGCAACCCACTGATCCCGTTCCACAATTCCGTCATTGATGCAAAGCAACGATAAGAGACGCTGATTAAAATTGCTGTCTGTCAGACAGGAGACCTGTTCAAAAGTGCAAATACCCACCTTATTCAATTTTTCTTCAATTCCGAAGTCGATACTGTTTATCTGTTTCAGATCATCTTTTTGACCCTCCTGAGGTCTTGGCAGTATATTATATATTTCAGCACTAAAGGCTTTTTCAGCGGCAAGCTTTTTGTTTTCAATCACTTGATCAAAAACAGGTTCCTCTTTTTGAATAATTGAATTAACCATTTCAAAAACAGGTTCCTCCGCTTTTGTTATTTCAATAGAAATAATTTCCTCAATTGAAGCTGATTCCTCCTCAGCCTCATCCATAGGGATGAGCAATTCTTTTTTATCGGAATATATAATGGATTCCACAGTTTGTGACTCTCCGGGAGACTGCTGAAAAATCGATATTACAGACTTTTGCTCCAGCTTTGTATTGAGTTCTGAAATTTCCTGTTCCAATAGGACGATGTGCTGTTTTTGTTCGGAATTGATTTTAGCCATTTCCAAAGCCATTTTGTCCTGCTCAGCCAAAAAGAGTTGAGTTTTCTTCTGTGCTGTTTTTATTTCCTCCAGTTCTCTTCTTGCAGCATCAGCTTCGGCTTTGGCTTCGGCTATTTTCAATGCAGAATGTTCCAAATTGTCTGTAGCATTGAATCGTTCTCTTTCAATTTCTTCCATCAGACTTTTAAGTTCTTCTGTTTTAGCTGTTGCAAGTTCTCTTTCTTTGACTGCAGCGGCTAATTTCTGCTCGGTTTCGATACTGTCCAGTTGCGCAAGATTGAACAGATTTTTCATTTCATGAAGTTCCCTTTCTGCTGCTTCAGCCCGTTTAATTTTTGCATCGCGTTCCCCCTCCAGAATTGTATACAATTGCTGAACCTGCGAGAGTTTAATTTTTTGATCTTCATGCAGCTGTTCGTTTTTAGCAGCCTCTTCTTCCAATCGTTTTGTTTTGGATAATTGAATATTGTACTTTTCGTCCAATGCCTTGTACTTGGCATCAAGTGCCTCAAATTTTGTGGTCAATTCACCCTGTTCCTTTTTAAGTTTTTTGTACTTTGGATTAAATATGACAAAATAGCACAAAACCGCACCCAAAGCGAAGGTAAGTAATAGAATAACAGTCAGAGCGATAGCCTCTCCGGAACCGCCAAAACTGAACAGGTTATTTAATATTTGTTGGATAGTCATTATTATTAATTAAGAATTGTGAATTGAGTGGGCTATTTAATTATGACCCGAACGTAATGAGCTCTATTGTTTTAACCATTGATTATAAATCAATGGTTTTTCTTTTTGGATGGTTTTATAACTATTATTTCTACTCTTCTATTTTTGGCAGTAGCCAAAACATCCGCTGTATTATCCGGCAATATATCAGAAACCAGTTTTTCCGTTTTTCCTGCAGATTTGAGTTCAATTCTATGCTTTATACCAGCTTTTTTTAACTGTTTATACAGCATTTTGGCATAGCTCATCGCTGTTTTTTTAGCTTCTGCTTCGCTTTGATGTGAGTCACTATGACCTATGAGCAGGATTTTAGCTTTGGGTTCGTTTTGAAGATAAGCTTTAAGCGCAACTGTAAATTCTTCAAAAGCAGGTACTATTTTACATTCGGTGATATTGGGCTCAAAAATGGCTAATAATCCGTTATAGCTGACTATTGTAATAGAGTCCTTCCATTGTTTTTTGAAATTTTCTTCCTCTCTTACCTGCAGCAATTCGCCGCTCGGAATATAACCGAGCATTTCGAATTGGAGTGGTTTGTCAAGTACGCTGTCTTTTGAGATTTCTCCGGAGGTTAAAATTCGGCCGGAACTGATTTCAAATTCTTTAGCAATCTTGTCGGCTACAGACATTGCTCTGGCAAGTCCCAAATTTTCAAAAGCATCATTTTTTTTCTCATTTTCCAAATAATAACCGGTAATCATCAGGCGGGAATTTGGCTGCGACTTTAGCATAGCAGCAAGCTTATCGTAGAGCTGAGTATAATCATCGGAATTTTCAAAAGAAGTACTGCTGAAATCAAAAACGAATTCCGGGAAATTATCCAATACCCTGATTCCGTCTGCACTCACAGTCAGTGTTAGTGGCTTTTTACCTCTTGTAATAGAAGAAACGTCAGATTCAGGACTACAGAGATCTTTTACACCACATATATAATAGGTGCGTACAAGTACGAGCCAAAGCCAAAACACCAGTAAGGACAACAATATTCTACCAAAGTTTTTCATATCATTTTTACTTTTGTAAGATAAAGTTAAAGAAATAAAGCAGAAAATAAAGATATTTTATTATACTTATTGTTTGCACTTGACATTCTCCTCAATTTGAAGTATGTTTAGATTCTCTTTAATGAGAAATGCGGAAAATCAAAATTGATTTTTAGCTTTTTTTACTATTATCTTTGTTCCGGCAAATTATCGCAGTTGATGATTAGAACTGCAAATAAATATTATATATCAATAATTTAAATACTTAACGTCAGATAAAATCTAACGTTCTTTTATATTTATGGAAAACGATTTGAACGAAAATAAAAAAAACACTTTTAAAGGCAAGCGTAAAAGCGAAGAAACTGTTTCTCCATTGGCTTTTGGCAAGGTTCAGCCGCAGGCCCGTTCTTTGGAGGAGGCAGTTTTGGGCGCATTAATGCTTGACAAGGATGCCCTTTCCGTAGTAGTGGACATTCTTAAGTCCGAAAGTTTCTATGTCGATGCCCACAAAAGTATATACAAGGCAATTTGTGCCCTTTTCGAGAAAAGTAATCCGGTGGATCTGCTCACTGTATCCGAACAGTTGAAAACGATGGGTGAACTTGAGTCAATCGGCGGACCTTTTTATCTGGTAGAACTTACCAATCGAGTAGCATCAGCTGCAAATATCGAGTATCATGCCCGTATTGTTGCTCAAAAATTCATTCAGCGAGAACTCATCCGTGTTTCTACAGAGACTATCAAAGATGCCTATGAGGATACCACCGATGTTTTTGACCTGCTCGACAAGTCGGAACAAAATCTTTTTGCCATCACGGAAAAAAATCTGAGTCGCGGCTCCATGAACATGAGTACCCTCGTGAACATGGCCATCAAACAATTTGAGGAACTCTCGAAAAAGGACGACGGTCTCACCGGTGTCCCTTCCGGATTCACCTCACTTGACCGAGTCACATCGGGCTGGCAGCGTTCGGATTTGATTATTGTGGCGGCCAGGCCGGGCATGGGAAAAACGTCATTTACCCTCGCAATCGCCAAAAATGCCGCACTGGACTTCAATATGGGCGTTGCCTTCTTCTCTCTGGAGATGTCAAGTGTGCAGTTGGTCAATCGTATTATTTCTATGGAAACCCAAATTGCCTCTGAAAAACTGCGCAAAGGAAAACTGGAGGAATATGAATGGCAACAGCTTTATTCTGTAGTTGACAGACTCTCCAATGTCCCTATTTTTATTGATGATACGCCTGGTATCAGTGTGTTTGAATTGCGGGCAAAATGCCGCCGTCTGAAAATGCAACACGACATTCAGCTCATCGTTATCGACTACCTGCAGCTGATGACTGCCGGAGGCGACAATAAAGGCGGAAACCGGGAGCAGGAGATTTCAACCATCTCCCGATCACTCAAAGGTTTGGCCAAGGAACTGAATGTACCCGTCATTGCACTTTCACAGCTCTCCCGTGCCGTGGAAACAAGGGGTGGGAATAAAAGACCGCAGCTGTCGGATTTGAGGGAATGTGTAAGCGCTGACACCCGAGTACTTCTTCAGGACGGCAGTTTGGCGACTATTGAAAGCCTTGTAGGCACAATGCCAAAGGTTTGGGCTTTAAACAATGAGCATCAATGTATTCAGAAAGGCGAAACAGACCTGGTTTGGAAGGTTGCCAAGAAATCAGTCTATAAAATCAGTCTGGCAAGCGGGCGTACGATTAAAGCAACCGCGGAGCACCGTTTATTGGGCTTTGGAGGTTGGGTCACGGTTTCCGAAATGAAAGCCGGAGATCGCCTTGCCCTTTTGCGAAAGATTCCAGAACCCGAACATCCAATATATATAGCCGAGGAAAAACTCATTTTGCTGGCCCATCTTATTGGTGACGGAAGTTACCTTAAAGGGCAGCCTTTACGCTATACTACGGCCACTGAGGCTCATAGTGAAATTGTTAAAAAATCGGCAGAGATTGGCTTTGGCGTCAAAGTAAACAGGCATGAAAGCAAAAGCGGCAGCTGGCATCAATTGGTATTCAGCGGCAATGGAAACCGTTGGCATCCGGCAGGAATTAATGCTTGGTTTAGGGACTTGGGTATTTTTAATCAAAGATCACACGAAAAACAAATTCCGTCAGAGATTTTCAAAATCAGCAATCAGCAGCTTGCTTTATTCTTAAGACATATTTGGTCTACTGACGGGACTATTTTTGTGCCGAAAACTGAAAACAGCTCTTCCAGAGTTGCATTCTCTACCAATAGCCGTATTTTGGCAGAAGATATTGCCACATTATTACTTCGTTTCAATATTGTTGCTCGGATCCGAACAATAGCTCAGGTTAAAGAAGGCCGTCAGTATAGGGACATGTACAGTGTAGAGGTATCCGGACACTCACAACAGCTTCGATTCCTGAACGAAATTGGCAGTTTTGGTTCAAAAATATCACAGGAACTTGCATTGAGAGCTTATATGGAATCCCGTATTTCCAATACTAACGTTGATACATTGCCAAATGAAGTTTTCGATTTTATCAAGATCGAAATGAAGTCAAAAGGTATAAGTCAGCGAAAAATGGCTTCGATGCGTGGGACTTCTTACGGTGGCAATGCACATTTTAACTTTGCCCCTTCTCGTGATTTAGTAAAAGACTATGCTGAATTATTGGAATCTGAACAATTAGATATCTGGGCCAACAGCGATGTATTTTGGGATAGTATTAATACTATAGAATATGCAGGAGAAGAAGATGTTTATGATCTTACTGTCTTGGAACATCATAACTGGATTGCAAACGGAATTGTCAGTCATAACTCCGGAGCAATTGAACAGGATGCAGACATTGTAAGCTTTATTTACCGCCCGGAATACTATCAAATTACAGAAGACGACGATGGTAACTCCCTGAGGGGAATTGGTGAAATCATCATTGCCAAACACCGTAACGGTGCATTGGAAGATGTGCGCCTGAAATGGGATGGTCAGTTTGCACTATTCAGCAATCTGGAAGATGATGCCTTCCAAAACTTCAGTCAGGATGATTTCGGCAGCAGTTTTGGCAGTAATCAGGGTGGAGGTCAGACCTTCTCTTCCAAGCTGAATAATAATTCTTCTATCGATGATGTGCCGTTTTAATCATATTGCTTACTTTTTAAGCTTATTTGAAGGATTTACTGTTAATAAAATGTTAAATATTGCGGGGGTGGGTATTGAATACGATTTTATTGCCATACATTTAATTCATAAAAAATTCAAAAGAATATGAAAAACACAAAAGCCGTTTTTTGGGGTATTTTAATAATACAATGTTTATGCAATAATTTAGGTTTTGCTCAATTCCAACTTGAAAGTCATTTAGGAGGAAATGTCAGTTTGCGCTATACTACTTATTCTGAAAATAGATCAGTTAATATGGGAAAAACTACACCTATAATAGGCGTACAGGCCAAAATTTTACCGATATATCAATTTTCTCCAAAATTTGGTTTGGAACTTGGTCTTAGTTTCAACCAATACGGTTTTTCTCAATATAGCCCAAATACGGAAAAAAGAACGAGTTTATGGTTCAATTATATAGGAATTCCAATTGCCGGACGTTGGCAAATAAATAAGGCCTTTCAAGCTTATTTGGGTTTAAATGGGGCTTATCTGCTTGATAAAAACGTGAGTAATGAAATGAATCGATTTACACTTATTGCCGAAACAGGGTTCAGATGGAATATCAAAAAAATTATTATATCCCTATCTTATAGTAATCATATCACCCCATATTATCACTTTATTTTTATTAATGAAAAAATATCTCAGCGCTTTCACGCATTAAACCTTGCTATTGGTTATAGGTTTTTTGGGTAAGATTTAGTAAATAGCATTCAAAATTATAATACATATTTTCTTATATTAAAGTTTTGAGAGTCTTCTTTTTAAGATTTCAGTTAGGAAGATGTTGTCAACGATTTAGCTATATATAATAATTTTCAAAATAAATATTCTCCTAACTTTTAAACTCTCAACCTAATGAAAAACAATCTACTTAATTTATTGCTAATTGCAGTAACTTTATTAACATCATGTTCAAAACAAAATGATGAGTCATTAGTTTTGCCTCCCAATGTACAAAAAGTTGTTTCCTTGATAAAAATTGATGGGGATAAAACAGTCGTTTTAAAATCTTCTTCTGATTTATCTTCAATTATTAGTAGTATCAGCAAATTCTCTGGAGATGATTTTAGTAAATTTAACTCTTGGATGACATTATTATGATATTGATAGTGTAAAAATTATCCTACAGCACGTTTCAGTTCCATATTATAACTACAAAAAATCATTGTCTGATCATTACATTGCACAGGACGATCCTTTTTCAGATGTTGTTCCTATTTTATTTAATATTAATAATGGTTATGGTATAGCTGCAGGTATTGCTAAAGATTCTATTATTATTGCATTGCATTAGATTATCGATAGATTTTATTAAATTAATTATATTATTTAAAACCTTTTCTATATCTTTGCAGGCGTTTCTGAAAAAACCAAGCTTATGAAAGCACTGAAAGCTTACTCTATTAACTTCGCAGGTTTAAAAGAGGGGCAACACCGGTTCGAGTATCAATTGGACAAAAAATTTCTGGCCAATTTCGAGGATGCTTTGTTGGAAGATGTAAATGTTGGTGTTCAGCTTTTGCTGGATAAACACAACAATCTTTTGGAATTGCATTTTAGCTGGACAGGTACAGTAGCCGCTGTTTGCGATGTCTGCAATGAAGATTTTCAATTGCCAATAAAAGGAAAAGAAGATCTAATTGTAAAATTTGTAAGCGAAATGCCGGATGACACAGATGAACCCGAAGTGATTTATCTGCAATTGGGAGAAAGCAGTATCAACATAGCCTTTCCGTTGTATGAGGCAGTCGTTTTGCAAGTTCCCTTGCGCAAAGTTCACCCGGAAGATAAAAATGGAAATCCAACCTGTGATCCTGAGGTGATAAGATACCTTAACGAGAATCAGGGAGATGCAAATGCCCAAGACAGCAGCGATGATGATGAAGGCAAATCCGTTTGGGATGAATTGAAAAAATTGAAATAATCGAATTAAATTATTAAAGACAAAGCGTTGGGAAATCATTCCGTAACATTTCTTGCCGTTTTAATCTTTAATTTTTCCTCTTAATATAATATTAAACTTCTTAATAATCATGGCACATCCAAAGACCAGAATCTCGAAACAGCGTAAACACAAACGTCGTACTCACTATAAAATTGAAGCTCCAAATGTTGTAGCTTGTGCAAACTGCAATAGTCCAAAACTGACTCACCACATCTGTGGCGAGTGCGGTCACTACCGTGGACGTCCAATGATTGCAGTTGCAGCTGTTGAAGAAGTAGCTATTGACGAAGAATAGTTAATCTCCCCAAAAGGACGAATAATATAGCATATAGCTCCCATGATATATTCATGTGGAGCTTTTTTATCTTGTCAAAAGTTGTTTAGTAAACTTCTTTTTATCTTACCAAAAGGGAGTATTTTTTGATAAAGTTTTCCCGCAAACTTCTTATCTTGGCTCAACTTTAAAAACAACATAAGCAAATTATGAAAAATATTATCTTTTCTGCAGATGCACCCGCTCCTATCGGGCCCTACAGTCAGGCAGTAGCAGTAAACGGCATGCTCTATATATCGGGACAAATTCCAATTGATCAGTCAAGTGGAACACTTATCAGTGACGATATTTCTAAAGAGACCCGTCAGGTAATGGAAAATCTTAAATTCATTCTCAACAGCGCCGGTGTAGGATTTGAAGCTGTTGTAAAATGTAGTATTTTTATGACAAATATGGGCGATTATGCCGCTATCAACAGCGTTTATGCCGAATATTTTGATGAGAATACTGCACCTGCCCGCGAAGCTGTTCAGGTTTCCGCACTGCCAAAAGGTGTGAATGTGGAAATTTCCTGTATAGCAGTTTTGAGATAATCAGATCTTCAGAAGTCAGATCATCAGATTTATATCTGACAGTCTACTTTATGAAAACTCAGCCTGTGCTCTATTCTCAAAAAAAATGCAAAGTCGTAAAGGCTTACTAAAAGTGAGTAAAGGTCTTAAACTACCAAGTACCCACTACTCTGACAATCTCCCTTCTGACAATCTGACAATCTACTAATAATGAACATAAAATCATATATCGATCAAAACCGCGAGCGATTTCTGAACGAATTGCTCGAGTTGCTTCGCATCCCTTCGGTCAGTGCCGATTCCCGTCACAAAGCCGATATGGTTAAAACTGCAGAATTTCTTAAAGCTCGCCTCGAAGAGATCGGTGCCGAAAATGTTGAAATCTGTCCTACTCCCGGACATCCAATTCTCTACGGAGAAAAAATTATCGATCCAAAACTACCGACTGTGCTCGTTTACGGACACTATGACGTGCAGCCGCCAGATCCTATGGATCTATGGGAATCAGGTCCGTTCGAACCGGTCATAAAAAAAACAGAGCGCCACCCGGAAGGGGCTATTTATGCCCGTGGTGCTTGCGATGACAAGGGTCAGATGTACATGCACATCAAAGCATTTGAATATATGATGCACAACAATGCCCTTCACTGCAATGTTAAATTTATGATTGAAGGTGAAGAAGAGGTAGGGTCCAGCAATCTCGGCCCATTTATCAAAGCCAATAAGGAACGTTTGAAATGCGATGTAATACTCATTTCCGACACTTCGATGATCGCCAATGATGTGCCGTCCATCACCTCGGGACTGCGCGGCCTCTGTTACATGGAAGTGGAAGTGACCGGTCCAAACCGCGATCTGCACTCAGGCACCTACGGCGGAGCGGTTGCAAATCCTATCAATATTCTTTCCAAAATGATCGCCTCTCTGCACGATGAGAACGGCCACATTACAGTAGAAGGTTTCTACGCCGATGTACTCGAGCTTTCTGTTGAAGAACGCACAGCTATGAATAAGGCGCCTTTCAGTTTGGAAGAATACAAAAAAGCACTCGACATCAATGACGTTTGGGGCGAAAAAGGTTATACTACCATCGAAAGAGCATCTGTACGTCCCACATTGGATGTCAATGGTATGTGGGGCGGATATATCGGGGAAGGCGCAAAAACCGTTTTGCCTTCCAAGGCTTACGCCAAAATTTCAATGCGTTTGGTACCCAATCAAAGCTCCGAAAAAATCACTGAACTTTTCAGCAGACATTTTGAGAAGCTGTCTCCACCTTCGGTTAAAGTAAAAGTTACACCGCATCATGGCGGAGAGCCGGTACTCACACCAACCGATGGCATTGAATACCGTGCTGCTGCAAAAGCTTATGAGGCCACTTTCGGGAAAGAACCGATTCCTGCCAGAGCGGGCGGCAGTATTCCTATTGTTGCACTTTTTGAAGAAGTATTGGGTGTAAAAACTGTTCTTATGGGCTTTGGTTTGGACAGCGATGCCATTCACTCTCCTAATGAGAATTTTGGCCTTTTCAATTATTTCAAAGGAATTGAAACTATTCCTTATTTTTACCAATACTTTAAAGAATTAAAAGATTAGAATATTTTTCTAATTTGATATACTTTTAATACCAAAATTTAAGTTAGTAAGGCATAGCATTTTGCCTTTATTAAACCTTAATACCATATTTCAACAGAAACTTGATCATATGAAAAATTTCACAACCAATTTGCTGCTGTTTTTTGCCTTCCTAATTTTTTCTATGAATGCGGATGCTGCAGTAAATCCTCCTGCTGAGAAGGCAGAAAAAATTGAAGTGCAGGTAAAAAGTAAAGATTTGAAAGCCCGAATTAAGACTTTCAAAAAGACTCATAAAGCAGAACTGAAAGGCCTGAACAAACAGGATAAAAAAGCATTTATTGCCGACGGCATCAATAGAGATCCACTAATTCCAAACGGTTGGCTGCCAGTGGGTATAGTCCTATTGATAATTGGTGCAATTATGGCACTTTTCGGCGGCTTGATCGCCTGGGTGGGCGGTGTTATTGCTGTGGTTGGACTTGCCTTTGTTATTGTTTGGCTCATAAAAGAAGTAAACAGTCCTTATTAGGATGATTGATAGTAAAATGAAGGCAGTTCCTTTAATGGGGCTGCCTTTTTTTGTTTTATTCTATCATCAATCGTCCATAAAAGTAAAATATCCGTTTACAAATGCAGGATACTTTCAGTGTTCTGCTTTCAGCTCTCGGCAGTTTTCACTATCTTTGCTTTACAAATGTAATTTCACGTGAAAAAAATTGACAGCCTTATAATTAACAGTTTCATTCCACCTTTGGTGGTATGGTTTATGGTTGCCGTCTTTATCTTCAATATGCAGTTTCTTTGGAAATATATTGACGATATAGTAGGCAAGGGCTTGGAAATTCGTATCATTTTTGAGCTGCTTTTCTATCAGGCACTTGCGATGGTTCCAAGAGCGCTCGTTTTCGGTGTGGTCATAGCATCTGTTATGACACTGGGTAATTTAGCCGAACACTATGAGCTGGTCAGTATGAAATCGGCCGGAGTATCGCTCATACGAATTCTTTTTCCCTTATTCATCTTAGTTGGCGGATTGGCAATTGCCTCTTTTATTTTTTCCAATCATATTATTCCTGTCACTGCTTTGCAATTTAAAACACGGCTTTATGACATAAGGAAACAGAAACCAGCCTTGGATCTTGAGCCAGGACAATTCAATAATGACTTTAAAAATATGGTCATATATATAGGCGCCAAGGACAGAGAGAGCAGAAAATTGAAAAATGTAAGGATTTATGACCACACCAAACAAAACGGAAACAGCAGTCAGACAAATGCAAAATTTGGCGAACTATATTTTTCGGATGATAAGACCTTTCTTATTATTAATCTTCAGGATGGACAGCGCTACGAAAATATGCAGTTGAATACAAAAAAAGCTGCAACTCAGTTTCCATACATGAGAACCAGTTTCAAGGAATTTCGTACGATTTTGGATATGAGCGAATTCAACTT
>JBIKQC010000367.1:0-5181 GCA_044349855.1 Saprospira sp. | reverse complement strand
ATTTTCATTTATTAGCTGTTTTCTTACCTTATCCTTTACGAAATTAATTATATTGATAGGCTTAGGCTCTTTGCTGTCCTGATAAAGCACCTGAATTTCCAGTTTCTTGGCATCATATTTTTTTGTAAGTGCCACTCCCGGCTCCAGATATTCAACCTCCATTTTTCCATCTGCCAGTTGCACTATCACTGTTGCTAATTTATCCGTTGTGTTGTTTTTTAATTGAGCTACCATAAATGATTCTCCACCGGATTTGTCAACTAAAGAAAATGTACCTGAAACTCCACCGAAATCTTCTTTTAACACCTCCTTCAGTGATTTTCCAACGCCTTGCCAAGTAAAGACAGAAGTGGGTTTAGTGTTAAACTCTTTGGGATATTTGGCATAATAAGCGTCTACAATATCAACACATGCTTCAACACTTGCACCTATTTCTATTCTGTGAACAGTAGGGGTGCATTTAAAACCCGAAATTTTCATTTGATATTCATACACAACGACACATTGCTTATCAGACACAAAACTTGTGGAGGGATTAGCATCTTTGTGCTCTTCACGAAATTTTAATCTTTTAGCTTCATATTCCGTCTTATCATAAACAGCTTCTTTAATGTAAGTTCTATTACTGCATATACCTTTTTTTTCAATATCATATCTACCTATAAACAAGCAGGGCTTTGTTTCCTGGGCAAAAATATTTAGGCAAAAAAGTGTAATTGTTATAAGTAAGATGGTTTTTTTCATTAGTAATTTGGTTTAGATTAAATTAGGAAATTTTTATTAATATTCTGTCCTGTCATTATCTTCTTCGTGAATACAAGTTTTATCGCTACACACATCAATTATTTAAAACCCAATGCCAATAATTTTTCATTTAATACTTTTATTTTTCGTTTTTCAATTCTAAGCTCCTTTCCCCTATCAAAACCTAGGCCACCTGCTGCGCCCAATCCTATTGCTCCGGGGAATATTGCCAAAAGAGCTACTTCAGGTTTAGCTATTATTATTCCTGCGACTGAAGCCCCTGTAAGCACTAATATGCCTGAAACTAATATTCTTTTTTTTGTTCTTTCTTTTTTTAAACCATGAATCACTTTCAGAATTTCCAATTTTTCCAATCCTATTAAATATTGTTTCTCATGATTATTGTAATCACTCAAAAGATTGATAAGTGATTTTTGGGTTTTTATTTCCTTTTGTATAACCTTATTATTAAGCTCTTTAGACAATAAAAATGCTGTGTTGCCCATGTTGTCTCTCACATCTTTATTTGCTCCGCCTCTTTGAATTAAATATATTGACATTTCAACATCCTGATTCTGAACTGCCCAATGCAGGGCTGTTCTATTATCTCTACTCAGTGCATTAATGTCTGCTCCTCTATTAAGCAGGTAGTTTACAAAGTTTGTACTTTTATTATTTACTGCTGCTATGAGCGCTGTCAATTTATTATCGCTTAGGTCATTGATTCTGGCACCGTTACTGATTAAGAAACCAGCAAAAAGAATTGATTGTGTTTTATGAACAGCCAAATACAATGGTGTAAACTTTTCATTATTTAAAGTTATTAAATTATTAGGGCTAACCCCTTTCTTAATTAATGATTCAGCGCTTTTTGTATAACTGTTTATTAATGAATAATAAAAAGGTGGTTGAAAACTAATAGTATTTGGATTTAAGGGATTTGCCCCTTTATCTAAAAGTATATTTACATGCGTAAGTTTATTTTCAATAATAGCTTTAATCAATGGAGTATTGCCTTTTGGATCAACTTTTTCAATATCCGCTTTTAAATCAATCAGGTGTATAAATATATTTATTTTACTTTCACTAATAGCAATGTGCAGCAAAGATTCACCTTTAGAATTAGTCCATTTGAAATTTGCCCCCAGTTTAAGCAAATAATCTAATTCTGCTTTATCTTCACTCAAAATAGCCTTTACTAAGAAATCGTTGGGGTTATTTGTTTTATCGATTTCATTTGCAATATTCTTTCCATTAGTACTTGATGTGCCAATTTCTTTCTTATAAATTTCAAGAAGCTCTTTGTCTTTTGTTTGCATAGCAACTTCATACAGCTTGGTTTCATTTTCATCGTTCTGCTTTTGCTCTTCAGCATTGATTGTCGCTGCCTCTGTGGCTGCCTGCGCTTCGGCCTGCGCAAGGTCGTCCTGCATTTCCTTTTCAACCTTTTCTTTTTCTTTTCTATCTACTTCGGCAAGCTCAATGAGGATTGTTTTATGCAAATCGAGCATGGCCAGATAACCTTCACCATTCTTGGCAGACGAAGGAAGCAACTGTTCATAATTATTATAAGAAATGGCAGCATTTATCCAATCACTTTTCATTACCAAAGCCTGGCATTTAATGGATTCAATTTTCGCATTGCTGCCACCCAAGGCTGACTGACATTGAGTCAGTAAGATCAAACACTGTTCTATGTTTCCGTTTCCAAATTCTGTTTTGGCTGATTCGTAATATTCTTTAGGAGTCTGTGCAAACAAGGTATCCTGAAATATAACCAGACAGAATAAAAGGAAAATTGGTGTTAAATGTAATTTCATCAATTTGCTATTATCAGTTTTTTAATATTTTAAATAACCTTGACTTAGATATGTTCCTTGCAGTTCATTGAATTTTTCCTTGATTTTATCTCTTTCAGCCTTATCAATATAATACTTACCATTAGGTACTTGATAAACATCTCCTTTTGCAGTTGTATATGAATTGATATGGATACTACCATTTACATAATTATTCCTGAAAACAAATTGATTATTAACAAATTCGTACCTTTTTGAAATTGTTATTAAATGATAATAAGAAGACCCTGAAGTGTAAGTGTATTGGGTTAGGGGTTCTCTTTTCTGGAATTCACCCTGAACAAAACCAGGAAAATATTTACTTATTATATAATCACCTGTTAGTGAAGCTATTTCTTTTCCTGATGCATTCAGTGCTACTACGCCATTTTCCTTTTTTGCAAGAAAAACTCCTTCTTTTGTGGAGGGTAGTATTTCATTATAAATAGCAGGCAATTTTTTAGTTCCTTTCTTTGATTTTAAGCCATAAAAACGTCCTTCTTGATAAGGTTCCATTTCTGTATCCACCATATCCGTCCCGTCCCACGACTCATCTCCGGCTTTTTCTTCTTTTTTTCCATCTTCTACTTCGTCAAATGCACTGGGTTTTTCTTTACCGCTTTCGTATGCTGCAAACTTTTTTGCGATGTAAACAAAATCACTTACCCTCCAATGCATTTCTGTTATCTTGTAAGAGATTACTATTGTCCGCCCCATTCTAAAAAGTTCCAGTAACCTACTTTCTTTATCTTTGTGTTTATCAGCAAGTGGGCAAAATTCTTTCCATGAACCTAGAAGTATTGCAGGGTTTCCCCAATTCTTTTTCTCTTTGCCACGCACGTGAACCACTTTCCATGTAGGAATCTTTCGGGTGTAATCAACTGCATAGCCTGCGCTGCCTAAATCTTCCATTATATTATATCTTTTTCTGAAACCATGATAGTCTTCACCCGATTTATCACCGCTATGAAAAGTAAACTCAAACCCTATTTTATAAGGCTGGATCAACTCAAACCGTTTAACCAGGTTGGGATATTTTGACAAGTCATACCAGTTGATGCGCTTGTTAACCAACTCCCCTTTATCATTTTTATACTTCACATCAAAATGACCTGAGCTTGTCCAATCAAATTTATAACGCTCAAGTGGCTCTGAACCTTTTATCCACCATTCAAGATACAACACAGCATCACCTACCATACCACAGACTTGCTCATCGCCTTCTCCATACCATTTATAAGGATCGAGCATGGGGTCAAGCTCACCGGGGAAGGGTGATTTTACCCGATAAGAGCCCTGTGCCAATTTACCATTAGGCATTAATTCAAGAGCTCCAAGGAAAGATTTACCTTTAAGCGGAATATGGTTGCTTTGACTAAATAACAAAGTCGAACATGTCAAAAGCAAAACAAGAAAGTGGTAAGCTGAACGACTGTGGATTCGGAATGTACTATATGACATAATTGTTGATTTTATGAAATTATTTATGGGCTATTGAAAACCCCAAGGTTTCAACCATTAGCCCAAGGTTTCAACCATTAGCCCAAGGTTTTAACCATTAGCCCAAGGTTTTAACCTTGGGTAATGAATAGCTCTAAATTAATAACCATTTAAATGGTTTATGATTGTAAAATGGTTAAAAACCATTGAATATTGGTCATTTTCTTAGTCCCGGGGTTGAAACCCCGGGCTAAATAAATATTATTTCCCCAAAGCTGAAGCATTGGGCTCAGCAAGCTGCTGTTTTTCGCTTCGCGGAGCTTTGGTTCTTCGATCTCAATCCTGCCGGAGGCATTCTTTTTTCTTGATAAAAAAGAATCATTAGCCCAAGGTTTCGGCTAATGCGCTGATATCAATAGTGTGTTTTTTGCCTTGACAAAATTTTATTGCAGCTCATCAATATAAGTCATATACGAAGGCGTAAGCGTTACATTATGACATCGGTTAGTACCTTCAAAATAATCAATCAAAAATTGTGTATAGTATCTGTTATAACCCGGAGCCGGACTTGCCAGGGTATAAGTGAAATTAATGTAAGTCGATGCACTTATATCCCAAAGAAACTGAGCGTTATAAGTACCTGGTTGGCATGGGCCGTAATAGGTATTAAAGTTAGCATTGCCTGGTACTGCATTATTATTATCGGTATAATTTCCGGGGGTAATATCGCAGGAAGTAGCCCCATTTGCGGTAGGGTAAGAAAGATCATATTGAGTACGGTAATAAATTTGCCCGCTAGAGCTGCCTCCGCATGCACTTTGGCAGGCGGCAAGGGATGCATAATCAGCGCCACTGCTTACTAAAGCGCAATTACCGCTTACACAATCATATCCAGAAGTGTCGGGCAGTTCTTCTTTTTTCCGGCAGCTAAAGATAACTACAGCTATAAGACTGATTACTGCCAATAGAATTAATACTTGTTTTTTCATAGAGTGCTTATTTTTTTTATCAATTTAAACGATTGTTTCACCACGCCTAACAAGTGGGGCAGCAGAAATACCCCCGTTTGTAGCTCAAAGTAACTTTGAGCGGAACTCGGGTACACGGCTTTTCTTTGTGCAGGGGTTGTCTGAAAAGAATAGTAAAAAATGTAGAAAAT
>JBIKQC010000366.1:0-5183 GCA_044349855.1 Saprospira sp. | reverse complement strand
AGGCTACCTGAGCAAGCACCTCTTCAAGATTTTCTACGAGTATAAAATCTGCAGTAGGAAAACCATGTTCAGTATAGAACTGTTTTTGTAAACGTTTATCCTGAATCAACTCAATAATTTCAGGTTGAGGATAGACTTTCTTACCCTCATCTCTCAATTTTTTTAGGGCATCGGTATTGACTTTTTCAATTTCGATGGTTATAATGTCGCACCTTTTGCCAAACTGATACACAGTATCAAAATCTTTGAGATCACCCGTTTGAAAATGATGTGCCAAAGCAGCACAAGGAGCATCCTTTCCCGGATCGAGAATATGCACTTCCATATTATAATTGATGGCAGACTGTATCAGCATTCGGCCCAACTGTCCACCGCCTAAAACACCTAATTTTTCCTGCATATCAGTTTTTTAAGCTGTTTTAACCTCGTCTTTTCGACGTTTATAATGATCTCTTGTTGTTGCAATACCTTCTTGCATGCTCATATAAGGCACGCCTTTTTTGTGGTTTTGAATGCTGATTCTAAATATGGTTTTCCAATGTTTGAATAAATAACCGTATGCCTTTAAGAGCGGCATGTTGGGGTCATAGACATGAGCTGGTTCAGAATTGGCACCGTTCAATTCAACAATTTTGAAATTTCCATTGATCAGATCTTCTTCAGAAGAACATTTGAGGTCATATCTGCCAAAATAAAAACCATCAACCTGTTTACTTAAAACATCAAAAGTATCTATCATTTGTTGATTGATGAGGTGATTGCAATTGTAAAAAGTAGCGCCTCTGCAATGATTCCCAATTTCTGATAAGATTACTTCCTTTCCTTTTTCAGGTACCTCTTTCAGTCGTGAGCTGTAAGCTTTGGAGAGGCTGTCATAATAATAGCTTGTTCTCTCAGTCGTTTTTAACAGCTTATTAAAGTCGGAAACGCCATCTCCAATTATGTGTGGGAGCACTTTTTGAACAACAGAACTGATATTTCCTTTCTCTTCATTTGGCAGTCTATAGTACAATACACCAAATTCAAGTGATTGGGCCGCAAATTCCTGCATGACAAGAATTGTTCGGAATTTAAGCAGATAAGCAGTTAAATCTTCTTCATTGTTTATTTTTTCAACGGCAAAACCACGCTCGCCACGGTCAGGCTTTAGAATGAAAGGATAATGAATCTCACCGGAACTCAGATGTTTTTTTACCTGTTCAAACTGATTTGTATTCTCCTCAATTAGAAATGTTATTGGAACAACAGATTGAGGAATTTTTTTAAGAATGTCATATTTTGAATAATCAACAAAACCTCCCATGAACATTCCCGGATTGGAAGCGCTAAAAAACATAAGTGTCCTTGCTCTTAGACTATACCAAAGATAAACACCATAAACAGGAATATAGAATAGCCAGCTTGGCCAAAATTCCCATTTGAAAAGTTTTTTCATGAAATTGAAATAGATAATTATTGTAGGGCTGTTTGAATAATTAAAATCAGCAAAGATTCTGAAATATAAATTTGGACAAATTTCCTTTCAAAAAAATGAGGTTAAGATAGATAAAACAATGCAATTTATTTATTTTTACAATAATTGATATTGTTTGGCATCAAAAATAGAATAAATATTCAACTTTTATTGACTCCATATGAGTAGAGCATTAAAATATTTGTGGGCTTACATTATACCGGCTGTACTTGTTGCTGTTTTGGCATTTAGGGGTTGGATGTCTTTTGCCGGACTCTTTGTTGCTTTTGCAGCGATCCCTTTGTTGGAATTTGCCATGAAAGGCAGCAATAAAAATCTGACCGATGAGGAAGAAAAGAACCTTGAAAAAAAATATTGGTTTGATATATTGCTTTATTTAAACGTGCCAATTGTTTGGGGAATAACAGCTTGGTATTTTTATCTGATTTTGAACGTAGAGCTTCTAGATTATGAATACATTGGCATCAATCTTTCGATGGGGATTTTTTTAGGGGCAATGGGTATTAATGTCGCACATGAATTGGGGCATCGCAATACTTGGTATGAACAACTATTTGCAAAATTACTGCTACTTCCAAATCTTTACACACATTTTACCATTGAGCACAATAGGGGACACCATGTAAATGTTGCTACTCCCGAAGATCCGGCTACCGCACGTTATAATGAAATTCTTTATGCCTTTTGGTTTCGTTCTGTAATAACAACTTTTATTTCCGCCTGGAGATTGGAAGCGAAAAGGTTAAAATCAGAAGGCAAAAAAAATATCAGTTTCCACAATGAAATGATATGGCTTCAAGTGCTTCAGCTTAGCTATTTGGCAGTCATTTATTGGATAGGAGGGGCATACTTGCTTTTATCTGCCATTCAAATTGCTGTTGGCGGTTTCCTAATGCTGGAAACTGTTAACTATATTGAACATTACGGATTAAGCAGAAGAAAAACAGAAACCGGACGTTATGAAAGGGTTCAGCCTTGGCACAGTTGGAATTCCAACCATGATTTGGGCCGTATTATACTGTATGAACTGACCCGACACAGTGATCATCACTATAAAGCGTCGAGAAAATATCAAATTTTGCGTCATTTCGATGAGAGTCCGCAACTGCCTTTTGGTTATCCTACAAGTATGCTGATGGCTTTTATTCCGCCGCTCTGGTTCGCTGTTATGAATAAAAGAGTCAATGAATTGAAAAAACAACAGGATTTATTACCTTTAAATTGACTTCAGAAATATTGGTTTGTGTTATGCTGTTATAAAACCTTATAATAAGATAGTTTTAAATGTGAGATTTTAAAACAAATTTTTTACCTTTGCGAATTGCAAAACTATGCAATCTTTGTTTTTTTTTTAATATTATGATTCCAAAAATCTGATATTCCGAATATGTTCAATAGCTTACAAGACAGTTTAGAATCGGCCTTTAAAAGTCTGAAAGGTGAAGGCAAACTCACCGAGATCAATGTTGCCACCTCAATTAAAGAAATTCGACGCGCATTGGTAGATGCCGATGTAAACTATAAAATTGCCAAAGAATTTACCGATAAGGTAAAAGAAGAAGCATTAGGTAAGCGCAATGTACTCAATGCGGTGAAACCAGGTGAGTTGATGGTAAAAATTGTATTCGATGAATTAGTTGCCCTCATGGGTGGTCAATCTGTCGGCATCAATATCAACGGAACTCCCGGCATAGTCCTTATTGCAGGTCTTCAAGGTTCAGGTAAAACTACCTTCACCGGTAAGTTGGCCAAATTCCTGAGTACAAAACGCAATAAAAAAGTCTTGCTTGTTGCCTGTGACGTTTACCGACCGGCAGCGATTACACAGCTCTCCGTTTTAGCAGAGCAGGTAGGAGTAAGCATATACAAAGAACTTGAAAACAAAAATGCAGTACAGATTGCCCAAAACGGTATTGAGTATGCCAAGGTCAACAAATTTGATCTTGTTATTGTCGATACCGCCGGTCGTTTAGCGATAGATGAAGAGATGATGAATGAAATCGCCAATGTAAAAGAGGCGATCAATCCTACAGAAACTCTTTTTGTAGTTGATGCCATGACCGGTCAGGATGCTGTTAATACTGCAAAAGCTTTCAATGAGCGCATCAATTATGATGGAGTTGTATTGACAAAATTGGATGGTGACACCCGTGGTGGTGCTGCTTTATCTATCAAATACATTGTCGGTAAGCCTATCAAGTTTGTAAGTATGGGTGAAAAGATGGAAACACTAGATGTGTTCTATCCGGATCGTATGGCTCAACGTATTTTGGGAATGGGAGACATCGTTTCGCTTGTTGAAAAAGCCCAGGCTGAATTCGATGAGAAGGAAGCGCAGCGCCTCGAAAAGAAAATTAAGAAAAATCAGTTCGATTTCAATGACTTCCTCACACAGTTGGGACATATCCGCAAAATGGGTAATCTCAAATCCCTTATCGGAATGATTCCTGGTATGGGTAAAATGGCAAGAGATCTCGATATCGATGATCGTGCTTTCGATAAAATATCTGCTATTATCTATTCCATGACTCCCGATGAACGCTCAAATCCGGGCTTACTAAACGGTAATCGCAAAAAAAGGATAGCTAACGGAAGCGGCCATAAAATAGAGGCAGTTAATCAGTTTATCCGGCAGTTTGAACAAATGCGGGAAATGATGTTCAAAATGAGCAACATGACCGGCAAAGGCGGGTTCCCCGGCGGCGGTAAAATGCCTAAAATGCCAGGTGGCTTCTAGTGTTTTTTTATAGATGAATCATAGAGTCAAGGTCTCAGCATTGCTGAGACCTTTTTTTTGGTGTGTGGAAAGGAATAGATGCTGAATTCAAGTAAAAAAAAGCTGCACCCAAACAATTGAGTGCAGCCCAAATCTTAAATTCTTTAATTAAGCTTCAGAGAAGCGCAACATAATTGTTAAAAAGTCTCCAAATCTGTTGATATAGAAATTTCTAAATCTATTTAGCTTTTACAGTTTTTTGGCTGCGGACCAATTCCTGATTTTTCCAAAAGTTCTTTCAACCTTGCTTCAAAAAAGTCTAACATTAGGTTAGGAATATTTAATTCAACTTCCATTCGGCGAAATTCACCGCCTTTTTCATTTGCGGGATGTTCATAAGCGCCTATTGTGATAGGTACATTCATGAAATTCAATTGTTTTTTTATAGTCCAGGCACGGCCTAATCCCAACTCCATATTCGTTTTCAGATCAAAATTAATATCTTTTTCCAAGGTTTTTTGTAGGGTATCCTTAGTCCCGATAAAATGAGTAAAAGCAGTTCCTTTGGGTATGCCGAAAGACTCTGAATATCTGTGTGCTCCCATCGGGTTGCCATCAGTATGTCCCTCAATATAGATTACAAAATCTTTTTTACAACGGTAATCGGCAGAGCAGTATTTAATCAATACTTCTGTATCTATCCATTTTGCGATTTTTTTGTAATATTCAGGATCCCCCATTTTCGCCAAGTCAACATTTTGGCAGAGGTAAATTTTAATAATGTATTTAATGCCAATTTTACCAAGGGGTTCAAATTCTACCTTTGTTTCACAAATCTGTTTTGGTCCATTCAGATCCTTGCGCATAATTTCTGCTGATTTTGGTCCGAAAATAAGCATCTCTTCATGTGTCAAAGCCCAAGCCTTTTCAACCAATTCCCAATAACGGCAATCCCAAACTTTAAGACGCAGACGGGTGATTCTGCAGGCCAAT
>JBIKQC010000365.1:0-5198 GCA_044349855.1 Saprospira sp. | reverse complement strand
GCAAATGGAGGAACCGGAGGACTCTCCTACCTCTGGAATACTGGTGCAATCACCAACGGCATCAACAGTTTAAATACAGGAACTTATACCGTTACTGTTACAGATGCTAATCTTTGTACTGCAATTGCAACGGTGACTGTTGGCAACAGCTGTGTACCTTGTACGCTATCAGGTTCGGCAACTAATGTAAATGTTAGCTGCGCAGGTGGCAACAATGGCTCTGCTACTGCAGTTCCTGCAAGTGGTACAACTCCTTACAGTTTCCTTTGGTCGAATGGCAGAACAACAGCCGCTAACACAGGCCTGACTGCCGGAACTTACAGCGTGACAATCACAGATGCCAATAACTGTACTGCCACGGCTTCGACAATTGTAACACAGCCTTCTGCAATTACAGCAACTGCAACTAATACGAATGTAAGCTGCAATGGTGCTTCTAATGCTGCTGCAAGTATCACTGCGGCGGGTGGAACTACGCCTTACACTTTCAACTGGGGAGCAGGGGTAACTTCTCAAACAAGAACCGGACTTGCGGCAGGAACTTACACAGCTACTGTAACAGATGCTAATGGCTGTTCTGCTACGCGCACAGTAACAGTCACTCAGCCATCAGCCATCACAGCTACTACAACCAATACAAATCCAAGCTGTAATGGCGGATCGAATGGTTCTGCAATTGTTTCGGCCAGCGGTGGAACTGCACCTTATGCATTCAACTGGTCGAATGGTCGCACAACGGCTAACAATACGGGTTTGACTGCAGGTCTTTACACGGTTATTGTGACCGACGCCAATGCCTGTTCAGTTACAAGATCGGTAACGATTACGCAGCCATCTGCTATTTCTATTATTACTGCCTCAACGCCGCAAAACTGTAATCCGAATTCTGGAACAGCTTCTGCTACAGCAAATGGAGGAACCGGAGGACTCTCCTACCTCTGGAATACTGGTGCAATCACCAACGGCATCAACAGTTTAAATACAGGAACTTATACCGTTACTGTTACGGATGCTAATCTTTGTACTGCAATTGCTACGGTAACTGTTGGCAATAGTTGTGTGACTTGTACGCTATCAGGCTCTGCTACTAATGTAAATGTAAGCTGCGCAGGTGGCAACAATGGCGCTGCTACTGCAGTTCCTGCAAATGGTACAGCTCCTATTAGCTTCTTGTGGAGCAATGGACAGACAACATCTAATATAAACGGATTAACTGCTGGGGTTTACGGCGTAACCTTTACTGACGTAAACAATTGTACTGCGACAGCCACGACTACAGTGACTCAACCAACTGCAATTACAGTTGTAACAGCTTCAACGCCTCAAAATTGTAACCCGAATACGGGTTCTGCTTCTGCTACTGCCAATGGCGGTACCGGTACATTATCTTTTGTTTGGAATAGCGGCGCAACTACTTCTAATGTCAATAACCTGAATGCAGGTGCTTACAGCGTGACGGTAACTGATGCTAATGGATGTTCTTCTGTAGCTAGTGTTACTGTTGGCAATAGTTGTGTGCCTTGTAATTTGGGTGGAACAACCAATAATACAAATGTAAGTTGTAATGGCGGCAGCAACGGAGTAGCCATAGCAGCCGGAGCAAGCGGAACCCTTCCTTACAGTTATGTTTGGAGCAATGGACAAAGTGGCGCGCAAATTTCCGGACTAAGCGCTGGAATCTACACAGTAACGATTAGTGATGCCAACAACTGTACTGCAAGCGTTTCTGCAACGCTAACCCAGCCATCGGCTATTGCAGTATCTACTACTTCAACTCCACAAAACTGTAGTCCAAACACGGGTACAGCATTTGCTACAGCTACCGGTGGGTCTGGCTCTCTAAACTACAGTTGGAATAATGGCGTAAATACTCCTGTGAACAGCAACCTCAGTGCAGGCAGCTACACAGTAACTGTTATCGACGCCAATGGATGTAGCGCTGCTGCTTCGGTGATTGTAGGGATTAACTGTTCTTCTACCATCAATACAACAGAACTGATTGAACGCTTTGCTGTATTACCAAATCCAAGCAATGGATATTTCAGTATTCAGATTGAACTCAATTCATTCGAAAAGATAAATCTGAGAATGACCGATGTACTTGGCCGCACAATTGAAGAAATGCAATTGGAAGGAAAATCATTCACCATTCCAATGGATTGGGACAGACTTGCCGGAGGAACCTACTTCATTACGCTCTATAGCGGAGGGAAATTCAAAACAGAAAAAGTTGTTATTAGCAAATAATAAAGTCAAAAGCCCCGAATTTTTCGGGGCTTTTCTTTTTGAAAAAAGGCTGGGATTTTGAAAAAAGTAAGCATCCAGCCTGTGGCATTCTTTTGCCACACATTATTTGGAAAATGGAACCGATCTGCGTTATAATCAATCTTTACTTGGATATTCAAGTTCAAAAACTACTGAAACCTACACACAAAACACTACCAAAGGTGTGGAAAAATAAAATCACCCTTGGATAATTTTGATATGTTATTGCAATACCTTATATTTGTTAAAGTAAATCTTTAGCTGTGAATTGCGAATTTTTATACATACTTTTACCTTGCTATTATATGGGATATCTGCGCAAGTTGAGATAAAGTTTCGCAAACATAGCTGTTATCGCTCAGTCTAAAAAAACGAGTAATAACCAATAGAAGTTATTTTTACTATATTTGTAAAAAAATGATTGATTTTGCAACGCTATTATGGACTTGGCGACAAACAAGTAGAGTACCAAATTATTGACAGAACAAGTTTTAAAAATTTCCTAAAACTTGAAACAGGAGACAAAGTACCAGACGAAAAAACCGTGTGGGCATTTAGAGAAAACTTAACAAAATTGGGTCTTATAGAAGATATATTTGTAGAATTCAAAATTTTTTAGAGGTTAAAGAGTTGATTTTCAATGGGGGGAAATGATAGATGCCAGTTTAAATTTAATAAACACAACTAATTGACAATCATATATATATATATATGATTGTTGTAAAAAAATCAATTTTTAGATGTGATAATTCAAAATATTATTTTACTTTTGTTTAAAATAATGACACTATCCCGCTAAGTGTGTAAGTAAAAAAACTAATATTAAAATTTAATACGTTTGTCAAAAATAATCAACATTTTTGCAAAATTAACGGGTTCTGTTTTGTAGAATAGTCAAAAAAATCAATTTTTAGAACCCACCATAAACACACATTTTATGAATAAACTTTTCACATTAGGCCTTACAATTTTTTCTGCAACTAGCCTTCTTGCACAAACCTATGAATTTGGCCTAAACAAAGCGCTTACTGTTGGATGCTATAATGCCAATCCGCTAATTGACAAGACAAAAAAAGTGGATGTAAAAATTGACGGTCAAACAGGAACTTTAACGATTGCAAGTTTAAATTGTAAAAAAGACATCGTCGGAATCAGTCTTGGAGTTGTCAATGAAAGTACACAAGGAACCATGTATTTTGATAAAAAAGAGAAAAAAGGATTCATTATTGAAAAAGGAGAAAAAATCATCTTGTTTGATAACGAGGACAACGCTTATAAAGTTTCCGTAATTGGTCATATCGACAAGAAATTAGTAAAAGCACTGAACTCAGATGCTGACCAAGCAAATTATGTAAACGCTTTCGCTAAAATTGAAGGTATGCTTGCAGATGCAAAGAAAAAGGCTGATTTTGAAAAAACGATAGCGAATACGCTACCTGTCCCTTCTGGAAACTATTCAGATAAATATGGTATTTCAGGTTTATATTACTTATCAGAACCAGTTGAAATATCGGAATACTCATCTTACACTGGAGAGACTAAATACGCTCAAGCTGTCCAGTTGGAATTTATCGCGTCTGAAAAGACATTGAAAATTCATTATGCGGAAGGGAAATTTGATGTTGCATATATCAACAGTCCGCGAGTAGCGAAAGGAATTGAAGATGGATCGGTAAACAAAGTGATTTTTTTTAACGGAAACAACATGAATAAACTAACGTGTTTTGTCAATAGATCAATGACTTTTCTTGAGGATGGATCATGGTTTTTGTCAACAAGTTCTGATTATAACATAAAACTTGATTGCTCAGGATTTGAATTTAAATCGCCAATAGATCAATCAGGAAAACCAAAAATCAAATATGTGATTATGAGTAAGACTCAAGAAAAGGCGAATGAATTAGTTAAGAATACAGAAAAAACGGTTGGTATGCTCGAAAAAGCAGCAATAAATAATTGTGAATTGGATAATGCGTTAGAAGCAGCACTAAAACCCATGCCAAGTCCGGGCCTAAAAGATGCAAAACTCAACGCAGAAGCAACAGCTGCTATAAAAGAATATGCAGCAGGTAAATGGGCGCAAGAAGTTGTTTACGTATATATTACAGGGACTGATTGGTATACAATCCGAAATAGTTCTACAGGACTCATCACTGGTAGATCAATTAGAGCGGTGGCTGTTTTGAAAACTACATCCGGAAAATGTCAATGGGAAGAAGTATCGATAAAACAAGATTACGATGGTGCTAAATATGGTAAATCGCACTCCTATGGTAATAGTTCTGTGATTGTCCCTGTAGACTGCAATGCGGCAATGAAATACAAACAATAATTCACATTAAATAATAATTAAAACAGATTAACTTATGAAGACTATTTTTCTTATCACATTATGCGTGTCATAAAACTGCGCTGTTAACGCATAAGGCCTTTTAAACAAAATTGTCAAAAAGAAACAAGCGGAACCACCAAAAACAGAAGAAAAAGAACTTGGCCCCAATGAACTGGCTGCTATAGACAGTGCCGATACTTTTTTGGATAGCCGAGAAATTAAAAAAGATTCGCGAGGACTAAGCGGAATTTACTATTCAAGTATTCCTGTTATGGTATATAAGCATATAGACGGAGTAATCTGGGCAAAAAAATTCCTGATAAACTATGAGGAAGGCTCCAATCGGAACGATATTTGGATCAATACCCGCTTAGCCTACGAAACTACAGACCAGACAAAGTTTGCCAAGCGTGCGAATTTTTATTTAGACGAAGGTGGTTTAGGTTTTTTGGGGAAAAGTGGTGTTGTTTTTACTTTTAATCGCGATAATGGAAACAATAGATATCAATACAATACCCATGATGATACAAAAGACTTACAGGGTAACACTATTTTTGGAAAAGATTACTTGAACCATTGGGGATCGGCAGATATAATAGAA
>JBIKQC010000363.1:0-5229 GCA_044349855.1 Saprospira sp. | reverse complement strand
ATCAGGCTTCTGTACTGTGTTTCAGTTACGGAAGGCAGAAAATGACTTTGCGGAATATAGTTGGCCCCTTTTATGAAGATCGGAATGCCGTTGACTTTGAAATAAAAACTTCTGCCGTTTTTCTCTACATCCTGTACCAATTCTATCGTTCTAAGGCCAATTTCTTTAACTTTTCTGTCAATAAACTGCTCCCGATGTTCGAGTTTAACGATGATGGGGTAGCGTTTTTGTTTACCCCAGCCATTTGGCCACCAAAGTTCAGGATTCATGATGCTGTCGCGGACAATCACTAAGGTATCCCGACCAAACAACTGAATGTCCATCGGCTTTCCGTTGACATGCAGGCGGATTTTTTCTTTTGAATCCGTTCTAATTTTGGTTTGAATTTCCAAAACAGCTTTTTCCTCCGTCAATGATTTTTGAATAATCTGAAGGTCTTCAATTCGGGCCTCATTCCAAAATTCCAGTTTTACAGGTTTCCAGATACCTGAAGTGACAAATCTCGGTCCCCAGTCCCAGCCGAAATGATAGGGCGCTTTGCGCGTAAATGGACTCACTTTGATGGGGACGCTCTCAGAACCGGCCGGCAGTTCATAACCGAGTACGGCAAGTTTTGGTTTATTGACTTCGCCCGGATTTTTAAAGACAATTTCAAGTTTATTAATACCTGAAATAAGTAGGGATTTAACGTCAAGGCGCCAACTGCGGAACATATTGTCTGCCGATAAAATCAATTTGCCGTTCAGACTGACTTCTGCATAAGTATCCAAACCTTCAAAAAGCAGGTCAATATGCCTGTTTTGTAATTCTGATTCGTTGAGCGTAAAACTGCAGCGGTAGATCCAATTTTTATCCTCTATCCATTGCAGCTCTTTTTCGTTGGTTCCAAACCATGGATCTTTAATGAGGCCTAATTTAAGGAGGTCTGTATGGACAACACCCGGCACAGTGGCGCTTTTCCAGTCGTTTTTAGCGGCTTCCGAAAAAGACCAGTTTTCATGCAAAAGCCTGATCTGCTGTGCCTGCAGCAAGGATGTAAGGAAAAGCAGAAAAATGATGCGCATATTTATTGCTAAATTATTTTCAAAGAGATAAGCAGAGTAAATTAAGGATGACGATGTTCGTATTTTGTAAAATATTTCACACTGAGAAACAGAGGAACAGAGAAACAGAGAAATTTAAGGCTGACAGCTCTAAAAAGATGCGCATATTTATTGCTAAATTATTTTCAAAGAGATAAGCAGAGTAAATTAAGGATGACGATGTTCGTATTTTGTAAAATATTTCACACTGAGAAACAGAGGAACAGAGAAATTTAAGGATGACGATGTGCGTGTTTTGTAAAATATTTCACACTGAGAAACAGAGGAACAGAGAAATTTAAGGATGACGATGTGCGTGTTTTGTAAAATATTTCACACTGAGAAACAAAGAAACAGAGAAACAGAGAAAATGAAGGCTGACTGCTCTATAAGTGAATTTATTAGAGATGAACTTTAATATTTTTAATCAGGTCCATGTCGGAAACATATATTTCATTTTCAGCAATATCCCTACTGCCATTCATGAAAAGGTCTGTTTTCCAATATTGCATTTCCGATTTTAGGGCTTTTTTGGCAGACAGATGGAATTCAGAACAGCCACTTTCTTTTTTAATTTCTGCGATATTATCGGCATTTATTCCACCGCCCGCTAATAGAATGATCCTATCTGCAGCCTGTTTTTGCAGGATTTTTATTGCATACAAGCCATCATGAACTGAATTTTTGCCACCTGAAGTCAGAATGCGATGAGCGCCACAGAAGATTATATCTTCCAAGGCTTCGTTAAGATCCCTACAACAGTCGAAAGCCCGATGAAAAGTAAAGGACAGGGGAGCAGCTGCTTCTATCAGTTGAGAGGTCCGATCACAGTCAACTGTTCCGTCTGTTTTCAAAATGCCGGATACAATGCCGTCAGCACCCAATTCTTTAGCCATGCGGATATCTTCCAGCATGACTTCAAATTCTGTATCTGAATACAAAAAATCGCCTCCTCGGGGTCTTATGAGTACAAAAATTGGAATCTTTAATAATCCGCGCAGGACTTTAAGTAATCCGAATGATGGCGTAGTTCCGCCTTCCCAAAGATTGTCGCAAAGCTCGATCCTGTCGGCTCCGGCAGCTTGGGAATTTAGTGAGGATTGGAGATTGGCGCAGCAGATTTCGAGCATAGGAGAGGTAGAAAGTAGAGGGTAGAAAGTAGAGGGTATCAGGACAGGTATTGTAGTTCAAATCAATAATAACTATGTAAAATCCGCACATCGGCATATCCGCATATCCGCACATCAATGAGAATCAGGTAAAATCCGCATATCATCACATTACCACATCATCACATTAATTTACTCCACCACAATCTCATCCAAAAACAACCAACTCTTACTGCCTGCAGCATCGTGCCAATCGGGGCATTCACCTATAGATACTGCTTTCATTTTAATATAACGGGCCTTTTTATTGGTTTTTAATTCAAATTCCTGAGATTTCTGTTCCTTGTCTTTAGGACCCGTTTTTGTGTAAACAGTGCCGATGGAGCTGTATTTTTTTCCATCTGTTGAAATCAGAAATTCCACCTGTTTAGGAAAGAAAATCCAGGCATTATTGTATTGTAAAAATCCGGCGGATAGTTTGCCAATGTCTGTCATTTTACCCAAATCGACTATGGATTCTATATCATAGCCCTGAGTGCCTTGCCAGCAGCCGTCTTTGAAATTAAAACTGCCCCGTTTGCCGTCCAGAATATTTCCTGCATAACTTTCGCTGATTTTATAATTGGTCCATACCTTATTGTATAATGCCAAATGCGGCTGCAGGATTTGTGTCAAACTGAAATCAATCGTTACATTACCCCTCTTGAATTGAACTTTTAAACTGTCTTTTTTGCTGAGCAACAGCTGCTGACGATAAACCTGCAAGCTGTCTTTGTCCAAACGGTAAAGCGTTATGAGATTTTTATCATCAGTATTCAGTATAACTTTCAGTTTCCCGTTTTCTGCAGATGTTTGGATGCTGACGGGTATTCTTTCCAATCCATATTTTACGCCAATTCTGTCAAGACATTCGTAATATTTTGAAACCCGCTCACTGAATGCTTTGAAGTCTCTTTTTTTAGGGGCTGACCAAAGCACTTCTGACATTGCCAGAATTCTTGGAAATACTTTTGAATCGATAGTTTGCTGAGGTGCACGTTCTGTCCACATATTGCATTCACCGCCCCAAACGAGTTTTGCCTGTTTTTTAGAAAGGCCTTTTGGTATCGGATTGAATTCATAGACCTTTTGAAGGTCAATATCATTCAGCCCATAATCGAAATATGCATGAGAAGTGGGCGATACAATGGTAGGATGTCCTTGTTTTACAGCTTCAACGGCCCAATCAAAGCCATTCCAGCTTTGGACAATAGCGCCTTCCGCCAAACCACCCTGCATGATTTCGTCCCAGCCCAACATAAGACGGCCTTTTGATTGCAGGAAGCGGTTGATACGGCCAATAAAATAACTTTGCAGTGCATGTTCATCTTTCAGGCTATGGTCCTTCATTCTTTTCTGGCATTTCTGGCATTTTTCCCAGCGGAATTTAGGCACCTCATCACCGCCGATATGAATATATTTGGAAGGGAAAAGTTCCAATACTTCTGTCAGTACATTTTCCAAAAAAGCATAGCTGCTGTCATTGCCTGCGCAATAGATTTCTTTGAAAACGCCCCATTCTGTTTCTACCTGAAAAGGACCGCCGCTGCAGGAAAGCTGCGGATAGGCTGCCAATGCAGCCTGCGCATGTCCGGGCAATTCTATTTCGGGCACTACCGTTACACCTCTTTCGGCTGCATAGGCTACTACTTCTTTAATATCTTCCTGAGAATAAAAACCGCCGTAACGGCCACCTTTACCGTCGCTTCTCCAAGCTCCTTTCTGCGTGAGCAGCGGGTATTTTTTTATTTCAATACGCCAACCCTGATCATCAGTCAGATGCCAGTGAAAACGGTTCATTTTATGCAGTGCCAACAGGTCAATGTATCTTTTTACAAAATCCTTGTCCATAAAATGTCTGCTGCAATCCAATAGCATACCGCGCCATTGGAATTGCGGTGAGTCATTGATCTCGAAAGCAGGTAGCTGAGTTACTGACCCTTTGTATTCGCGAAGTAAAATCTGTCTGAATGTCTGAATGCCATGCAAAAGGCCGTTTCGGGATGGTGCAAGGATAATCAGTTCTTTTTCCCGGCTCACCATTTTATAGGCTTCGCTGCTGTCGGGGCCAATTCCTACGCTTAAAAACACCGAACCTTCTTCTGCTGCATTGCCCTGAATTGTTTCTGACTCAATGCCGGTAGTTTTTAAGTAAGTGGCCAATAATTTAGCTTCCTGTTCCAGCTTTCCGTTGTAAATTATTTTGAGTCTTTTTTCGACACGGAATCCGTTGTCTGATGAATACTCAATGGAGAAGGGCTGTGGGATGATATATAGCTTTCTTCCAGACCGGAAAAATACTTCTTTACAGGAGCATAAAGTGATAAGAAAGAAAATTGTACTGTATAATGTGAATCTCATGTCCGGGGTTTTGGGTTTCGGTTGCGAAGTTAATTCTTTTTATGAAATCCGGAAAACCCTTTTTTTATTTGAAACAGCTTTGTTTTGTGCAAAAGCTAAAAAAAAATTTTTATCTCAAAACGCAGCCGTTCGATTTAATATTATTTTGTAAATTTAAATAATATCGACAAATAATAAAGTGAAAATTGTAAATACAAAATATAAAATCTAAATAATACAAATAATTACCATTTAGCAAAATAATATTTTGTGAAATACTTGCAGGATTAAAAAACTCGTATTATCTTTGTGTTAACAAATCAGAAAACGAATTCAAAATAACCTAACGATACTTTAATATATGAAACAGCTTATTACACTTGCCGCATTGATGTTCATTTTCGCAACAGCTTCAATTGCTCAGTCAGAAAAAACAATGATTAAATCTATCGCGGCATCTTCGGCAGTTGCTGCACTTGAATTACCCGGTGAGGTTGTCGTTAAACATTGGGATAAAGATTTTATCCGTATCACTGTTACTGTAAGTTCCAAAAACAGCAGTGAAGAAATTATTAAAAAACTAATGGATTCTGGCCGTTATGATATAATTGCCAACAACAATAATGGTCAGATGACAATCAGCTTGCCTAAAATCAGCA
>JBIKQC010000362.1:0-5236 GCA_044349855.1 Saprospira sp. | reverse complement strand
ACTTCTTCCGAAAAAAGGCTTGATTTAAAATCATTCAAAAAGTCGATAGCATCATGGTTCGGATTTTCAAGTAACTCTCTTGCCTTTGTCAGCCAATTTTCCAGAATTGAATCCTGCTGGTTTATCCCTTTATACTTCCAATGGGCGGCATAGCCCATCTCTGCCATTTCATCCATTCGTTCAGAACGGATCTGAATTTCCACAAAACGACCTTTTGGCCCCATGACAGTAGTATGAAGGGACTCATAGCCATTTGATTTAGGCATTGAAATCCAATCCTTCAAACGTTCCGGCACCGGGGTGTAGTTATCTGTTATTACAGAATAAGCATTCCAACACGCAGCCTTTTCTTTTTCGTATGGAACTGAAATAATTATGCGAATAGCAAATAAATCATAAATTTCTTCAAAAGGTACCTGCTTGTTTTTCAGTTTATTGCTGATCGAAGAAATTGATTTTGCCCTACCGAAGATTTTAAATTTTACCCCCTCTTTATTAAGCGATTCTTTTACCGGCGCTATAAAATCTGCAATATAAGCTTCACGTTCTATTTGAGTTTCTTGCAATTTTTGTATAACATAGAAATATTGTTCTGGCTCTATAATTTTCATCACCAAATCTTCCAACTCAGTTTTTATGCTGTAAAAACCTAAGCGATGGGCCAATGGAGCGTAGATATAGGATGTCTCGGAAGCAATTTTTAGCTGTTTGTGGTGCGGCATATGATCAAGAGTCCGCATATTGTGTAGTCGGTCGGCCATTTTAATAAGCACTACCCTTACATCTTTTGCGATCGTTAGCAGCACTTTTTTAAAGTTTTCGGCTTGTGGGCTGGCAACGATTTTGTCGCGGACGTTGGCAAAATCAGAAAATTTGGTCAGACCATCAACAATCATGGCTATACGGTCCCCAAATTCCTTTTCAATCATAGCCAAAGTAATAGGCGTATCTTCAACAACATCATGTAGAACTGCCGCTGTTACTGAAGTATGACCCAGGCCCAATTCCGTTGCGCAGATTCTGGCAACTTCCAGTGGATGCAGGATATATGGTTCTCCGGATTTTCTGCGCTGTTTGCTGTGTGCTCTGAATGCCAACTCGAAAGCACGACGCATTTCGTCTTCGTCTTTTTCGGTAAAAGGGACTTTAATTTGTGGAAGAATGGCTTCGAAATTGGCTTTTATGAGTTCAAATTCTAATTCAGTAACTTCTGACATTCCGTCAGGAAGATCTACTTGATATGTTAGTATGGATTCCATTTTTATTTTTATTGTAACATCAATTCTAATGTTTGTTAATCATCATTATACAAAAATCTATAGGACAAAATCTAAATTGTAATTACAAATATTTAGCAGATTAGTATAGAAAGTTAGCATCAATACGGGTGTTTTCCAAATTTTTCAGAAATTTTTATTTTGGAACGCCCATATTTATTGAATTTTGAATCTACTTTGATATTTTTTTGAAATAATTTTTACAAATGTTAGTAATAAGTATAAAATTAACATATCTTTGCCGAACCAACACAAATGCGAGTGTGGTGAAATTGGTAGACACGCCAGACTTAGGATCTGGTGCCGTGAGGTGTGCGGGTTCGAGTCCCTCCACTCGCACTATTAAGTGCAAGTTAGAAAACAAATGCACGGCAAATGTTTCTGGCTTGCACTATTTTTATGCACATTATCAAATAATAGACGACAATGCCAACAGCAAAGCATGTTTTCAATAACGATACGCACACAGTTGTACTGAGTTTAGAACTGTCGGTTGCGGAATATTTACCAAAAGTTGAAAAAAAGCTGAAAGAATATCGCAATAAAGTTCAACTTAAAGGATTTCGCACAGGTGAGGTGCCAATGAGTTTTCTTAAGGCTAAATTCGGCACTTCGATTTTGGTTGAAGAGATTCAGGGAATTATCAATGATGAACTGAATACTTTTATTGAAACTTCTAAATTAAATGTTGTGGGCAGTCCTCTGCCAAACAATAAATACGATGCAAGTATTCAAAAACCAAAAGATATCAAAATTGATATTGAAATCGGTTTTGTGCCTGATTTTGAGATAGAGGGTGTATCTTCTGAATTTGCATTGCCTTTTTATTCTGTTATGATTGACGATGAGACCTTGGAGAAGGAAATCGATAGTCAAAGAAAAAAATTGAGTCAGGATTTTGAGGAAGGTGTATCTGATGTTCAGGATGGCGATACATTGCGTGTAACGTTGCGTGAAGCTGAAGAAGGTGCTGTTAAGCCCGAAGGTTTGGTAAAGGATGAGACCTATATCAATTTGGATAAGGCAGCCTCTGCATTGAAAAATGAGCTCCTTAACAAAAAGATAGGAGACAAGCTCATCGTTTCTTTGGCCGATTTGGACAGCAGCGTCACATTGAAAAAAGCAAAAAAACTTCATTTTGCACTGACTGCCCGACAGACATGCAGTGATGATGTTGAAATAGAGATTTTGGAAATCAAGCGCGTTAAGAAAAGAGAATTAAATGCGGAATTCTTCAAAGAGCTTTTTCAAAATGAAGAACTCGAAGATGAAACTGCTTTCAGAAATAGACTTCGTTCTGCAATTTCTGAAAGTTTTGAATCTGCAGTATTCAATATTTTCAACCGTTCGATTTTTGAACACTTGATGGAGCAGAACAAAAATCTTCCGATTCCTGTTGCATTCCTTCGCCGTTTTGTAGAAGAAACGCAATTGAAAGGTAAAAAGATTGAAGATGATCAGTTCAACGAGTTGTTGAAGCAGCTTATTTGGGGAACATTGACACAAGATCTGTGCAAAAAGTATGATGTAAATGTTACTCAACAAGATGTAGAGTATGAAATGCGTATGGCAATTGTACGTTATTACGGTTTCCAAATTTCACCATTCCACAACCTTTTCGATGAGCAGGTAAAGAAAATGATGGAAGAAAAGGAGACATACCGCAAATACTACGAAGAAGTTCAGGAGTCTAAGCTTTTTGCTGCTTTGGAAAATGAGTTTTCTAAAGAAACCAGAACTGTAAATTCAGATGAATTTAAAGAGGTCTACGAGCAGCACTTCGCAAAGCAACAAGCTAAAGATGATGCTGATGCTGACAAGTTGGAAGAAATACTTGATATTGAAGAAGTATAAAATTTGAACATCAATAAAGGTCTGCAAATGAAGTCCTGCTTTGTTTGCAGATTTTTGTTTTAATACCGATTGCAGCAATGCGGCAGTCAGTAAATCAGCTAAAATGAGTGCCCTCATAGAAGGTAGAGATTACTACATAGAGAAGGGGAAGTATGTATTTACAACCTACTACCTGAAAACAAGAGGATATTGTTGTCATAATGGTTGCAGACATTGTCCTTACATGGAAGTAAGTATTGATGAGCGGCCATTATCGGAAGAAAAGTCTAAAGCTGATTTAAAAGAAAAGGCTTAAATTCCATTGGAATTAATATTCCAAGGAGTTCTGATTCTTTAAAATTATTTAAAAAAAAGATAAATATTTTAAGATTAATTTCTTTTAGTAGAAATTAGTTGTATCTTTGCAATCGCTTATGAAAACCCCATGTATTTGGGGCTTGAATCATTGTCTATTGATTTCAGAAAAATAAATTTATTCAGTAATGCCAACGATTAACCAATTAGTACGTAACGGTAGAACGCTTATTGCGACAAAAAGCAAAGCGAGAGCCTTGGACGCATGCCCACAAAAACGTGGTGTTTGTACTCGTGTGTATACAACTACGCCAAAGAAACCAAACTCAGCTCTTCGCAAAGTTGCTAAAGTTCGTTTGACTAACGGTATTGAGGTGATTTGTTACATTCCGGGTGAAGGCCACAACCTCCAAGAGCACTCAATCGTATTGGTGCGCGGCGGTCGTGTAAAAGATCTACCTGGTGTTCGTTATACAATCGTACGCGGTGCATTAGACACCGCCGGTGTAAACGACCGTAAGAAATCTCGCTCCAAATACGGTAGCAAACGTCCAAAAGCTGGCAAAGGAGGCGCACCCGCAGGAAAAGGCGCACCGGCTAAAGGTGGAGCAAAAAAGAAATAATTGTAAAACCGGCCATTTGGGCTTAGTTGCTTAGGCAGCACCCTTGTTGAAGTAAATTCCGTAAAAGGCGGAATTGAAGAGTGAACAACAAATTGACAGAAGATAAATAGTATTTATTTCTGTTCACACAACTTTATTAAATCGCTGAAAAATGAGAAAACACAAACCGAAACCGCGGACCATTGAACCGGACCCGCGTTATAACGATGCTGTTGTTACAAGATTCGTAAACATGATGATGTACGACGGCAAAAAAAGCACCGCATTCGGTGTATTTTATGATGCTATGGATCTCGTCGAATCCAAATCTGATGAGCCAGCAATAGAGGTATTCCAAAAAGCACTTCGCAATGTAATGCCTGCAGTTGAAGTACGCTCACGCCGTATCGGCGGTGCGACTTTCCAAATTCCTACCGAAATACGCCCTGATCGCCGCATGTCTATCGCCATGAAATGGATGATCAAATATTCACGTGCCCGCAGTGGCAAAGGATATGCCAATAAGTTGTTTGCCGAAATCATGGCAGCTGCTAAAGGCGAAGGTGCAGCAGTTAAAAAACGTGAAGATACTCACCGTATGGCTGAATCTAACCGTGCATTTGCTCACTTTGCCAACAGATAGTCTTCTTAAGACAACCTAAAATAATTCAAATTTTTTCATTCTAAATTCTTAAAGGCGACAACCGTCATGGCAAGAGACCTGGTATTTACAAGAAATATTGGTATCGCCGCGCACATTGATGCCGGTAAAACCACTACCACCGAACGTGTTCTTTATTACACAGGCATGACTCACAAAATTGGTGAGGTTCATGAAGGTGCGGCTACAACTGACTGGATGGAGCAAGAGCAGGAGCGTGGTATTACCATTACTTCAGCAGCAATTACAACAGCATGGAAATGGAAAGATCTTTCTTACCATGTAAACGTAATTGACACTCCGGGTCACGTTGACTTTACTGTAGAAGTAAACCGTTCACTACGTGTATTGGATGGTTTGGTATTCTTGTTCTGTGCATCTAGCGGTGTACAGCCTCAATCAGAAACAAACTGGCGTTTGGCAGACAATTATAAAGTTCCACGTATAGCGTTTGTTAATAAAATGGACCGTCAGGGTGCCGATTTTTTCAGCGTGGTTTCTCAAATGCGCGAAATGCTGGGTGCCAATGCAATTCCATTGCAGGTTCC
>JBIKQC010000361.1:0-5256 GCA_044349855.1 Saprospira sp. | reverse complement strand
TTATCAGTTTTTCCAGCTCTGCCGGTGCTTCAGGAAAATCAAATTCTGCCTGCAGGGAAGCTGTTCTTATTGAGGCCTCTGTCCAAGCAGTCAATTCTTTCATTTTAGCGGCAATCTCGCTAAGGTCATAGCTTTCTGACCATTTGTTGCCAAGTGCATCGATCAGTTTGAAACTGAACAAATTATCAGTTTGGAAAATTGCCAAGACTGCATTGCCATTCATTTTGAAAATTCGGGCAATTGCATCAACTTCATTTCGGTTCTCACGCAATACTTTGCTGCAAAACAAAACTGCTCCTCTGCCTTTTTTGGGGTAATATTTTTCAATTTCATTTGAGACATTTGGCATCCAGAGTACAAGTTCAAATTCTGAACAATTATCGGCCGCGCTTTTCAGGTCTTCCAAACTTCCTCCGTTAACTGTTTCACAGCCTTCAAAAAGTGCAGCAAGTTTATTTATGATTGAAGATGCTTTTGGCGCTTTTCCAAAATCTCCGCCAACGATAAGTGTTTTATTCATGAAAGATGAAAGATTTGTATCAGGTATCAAGAATTAACATACGAAAAGATGGCTTCCGCACAGGTTTTCAGAAAATCTGACTTCTGAACATAGTGAGTGCTATAAAATCTAACATATGAAAGGACGGCTTTAGCCTCCTGTAGCTACACCCAAATGAGCCTCATGCTTTAGCCTGCGGAAACTGATGAGAATTTGAAATGATAAATTTGGATATTAATTTCCTAGTACAAACAACTTATAACAAACAACTTATAACAAACAACTTTAATCTTTGCTCTTTAATCTTTTAACTTCTTTAGCCTTTAATATCTTTAAAACCGTATTTATCCATGAATTTTTTGTAAAGATTCTTTTGTTTGTCGTTCAGACTCACCTGACGACCCTGAATATAAGCATCGCTGATAACGCTTGTTCTCATATCAAGTGCATCACCTAGAGACACAATAAAAGTGGCATCTTTACCAATTTGCAGACTTCCTACTCTGTCGCCAATACCCAAAATTTCTGCACTATTCATGGTAATAGCTGACAGCGCCTGTTCCTTAGTCAGGCCATATCCAACGGCATGTCCGGCCTGAAACATGATATTGCGCTGTTGCCAGCTACCCTCCAAACTCAGCGCGAATTTTACACCTTTTTGCTGTAAAATTGCCGGTATTCTGTAAGGTAAATCTATATCGTCATGTTCATAGCGCGGCAGTGCATGAACATTACCTAAAATAACAGGAATATTATTTTCTTTCAGAAAATCAGTAATTCTGAATGATTCTGCTGCACCGACATAGACCAGATCAGTTTTGTAGGCTTTCAGCAGTTCAAATGCTTCCAACATAGACTGTGCGTCATCGGTATGCACAAAGAGTTTTTTACTTTTGTTGAAAAGGCCTCTCATGGCCTCGAAGCGCATGTTCTGTACCTCAGGTTTTGCATTCTGACTGTAAGAAAGTGCTGCATCAAAAAATAGCTTGATGCCTTCAACGTCACGACTATAGTTTTTATTCAGATTGGTTTCACCCGGCTCTGCCCACCAACCTCCAAAAGAGTAGCGACTGGGCCAATTCAGGTGGATACAATGATCTGCTTTCAGCTGTGCATCTTCATAATTAAAACCTTCAAGATGCATGATACTCGACTGCCCGGGAATGCTGCCGCCCTGTGGTGTCACCTGTGCAATTAGCACCCCATTGCTTCGTATGGTAGGAATGATTTCAGAATCTGTATTGTAGGCAATAATAGAGCGGATGTTGGGATTAAAATTGCCCACTTCTCGAAAGTCTGTAGTTGCCCTTACAGATTCCATTTCCACAAGACCCAGCTGTGTATTTGGGGCTATAAAACCCGGATATACCTGCTGCCCTTTTCCGTCAATGCTTTGATCATAGCCTTTTCCGACTTTTGCGGACGGACCTACTTCTGAAATTTTACCGTTCTTAACGCCGATTGCACCATTCTCAATGACTTCGCCGTTGCCCACATGTATTGTGACATTGGTGATGACAAAAGATTTTTGTGCAAATGCCAGTTGAGTGATGAAAAGTATTAGTAATATATATATGTGTTTCATGGTTATGTTTTTTGTATTTGGTACTTGGTATTTGGTATTTGGTACTTGGTATTTGGTATTTTGAGAAAAGTAGCCAGGAACCGTAAAAAAGGAAATATGAAAAGTTCAGGTAACCTAGCCTCATCCAACCCCTTCTCTTCAAAAAGAAGGTGCTTTCTCGGCTTTGCAGAAACTCCGTAGGAATTTGTTAAGCCCCTCTTTTAAGGCAATAGCCAAAGAGAGGGTTTTGGGGTCAGTTGATACATCACCTAATCCATTTTCAAATTTAAGCCGCCCACTTCGTTCAGGTGAATATCGCTGCAATGATAATGATGCTGTCTTGAAGGTGTTGCTGGTTGTGTTTTTGCGCCGTTGGCTTTAGCATTCATCATTTTCTGAATAAGTCGGCTGCGTTCTGCCTGTAAATCTTTTCTAAGTTGAGCATCACGCTCTGCATCAAAATAACAGATTCCGTCTACATAAGTCTGAAGCGATTTTGCATAAACAGAAAGCGGATTATCTGACCACAAGACCAAATCTGCCTGTTTGCCTTCTTTAATACTACCGACATATTTGTCAATGCGCAGCAGTTTTGCTGGATTGAGGGTCACCATATTCATAGCTTCTTCCTCGCTCATTCCACCGTATTTTACCCCTTTGCCGGCTTCCTGATTGAGGCGGCGGCCCATTTCAGCATCATCTGAATTGATCGCCGTCACAATACCCATCGTGTTCATGATTTTAGCATTGTAAGGAATTGCATCCAACACCTCAGGTTTATAGGCCCACCAGTCAGAAAAAGAGGAAGCTCCCGCGCCATGCAATTTCATTTTATCTGCTACTTTGTAGCCTTCCAAAATATGGGTAAAGGTATTTATTTTAAAATTGTGTTTTTCTGCAACACGCATCAGCATAGTGATTTCGCTCTGCACATAAGAGTGACAGGAAATGAATCGTTTACTGTTGAGGATTTCATAAAGACAGTCCAATTCCAGATCACGGCGCTCTTTGTCGCCCTTTATTTTTCTGGCATCACCATATTCACGCGCACGGGTAAAATGATCTTCATAGACCTGTTCAACACCCATACGTGATTGCGGAAAACGCACAGTCTGTCTTTCACCCCAGTTTGATTGTTTGACATTTTCACCCAAGGCAAATTTAATAAATCCGCTGGCATCTTTCATTTGCATTTCTTCAGGAAGTACACCCCAACGAAGCTTGATGACTGCCGACTGTCCTCCGATTGGATTTGCAGAGCCGTGTAGGGATTGTGCCATGGTAACACCACCCGCAAGCTGACGGTAGATGTTTACATCGTCGGAATTAGTTACATCGCTGATGCGAACCTCAGCAGAACTGGCCTGTGTGCCCTCGTTTACGCCATTTTGTATGGCAATATGCGAGTGTTCGTCAATAATTCCCGCAGTAATATGTTTTCCGGTTGCATCTACAGTTTTTGCTCCTGCAGGGGCCTTTATATTTTTGCCGACTTTAGCAATTTTACCAGCTTCAATTAGTACGTCTGTATTCTTTAGATTGCCCGATTTTTCACCAGTCCAAACTGTTGCATTTTTCAATAAGACAGTTTCCTGTTTAGGGGCTTCAGATTTTTTATAACCGAAAGAGGTAAAAGGGAAAATTACTTCACCTTTTGACAAAGAATCCAATTTTGGCAGTTTCATTTCACTGCTATCGGCTGCTTTTGTTCTTTTTGCAGACCAATTTACCCATGAACCGTCGGGTGCCGTGGCCTGACCATTCCAATTGTCTCCTCGGATGGTACCGGTCAAACTGTAAACTTCCTTAACCTTCTTGGATGTATCCTGAACGGGATCGAAAGTGAATGAAATATTGGGATTGCTGAAGCTGATTTTTAACTTATCTGCCTTTTTGCTGCTGTCCTGTGATACTTCTTTAATCGTAGCTTCAGGCGCATCAATATTTCCTTTGATGCTAATTTCAAAAGTTTTGCCGGCCAAACTCATGTTGTAAGTACCTCTAATATCCTGTGCAAAAAGGTCACCAATAGCATAGGGTTTTCCTTTTACCCAACTGTGCAGCATACTGCTTTTTTCGGAAAGATAATGACCTGTACTGATGAAGAAGTTGGCAGACATGCCGGGTTCCAATGCGCCGATTTCTTTTTCCAACCCAAGCATTTTGGCGGGATTTGAAGTGAGTGCTGCCAAAATATCTTTTTCTGAAAGACCGGACTGATAAGCTCTTCTGAGGTTCGCGATAAAATCACTCGGGCTTTTGAGGCCACTTGTTGTAAATGCAAAGCGAATGCCCGCTTTTGACAGCTCTGCAGGATTGCCTGCGGCAAGTTCCCAATGCAGCATATCGCCGATTTTAACATGTTCTGCAGTGTAAGGACTGCTTACATCGTAGGGGTCAGGAAAGTTAATTGGAATAATTAATGAAGCACCTGTTGCCTTAATGGCATCGATACGGCGATATTCATCACCACCGCCTTTGAAAATGTACTGAATCCCAAATTCTTTGCCGATTTTATCAGCTCTGAAGAGATTGAGTCTTTGATTCACTTCGAAAATCTGAGGAAGAGACTGAACTTCATTCCATTTCTCAAGGGAGATATTATATTCGCGATCGTCCGGATTTGCGGCATACCAACGGGCATCATAATATGCCTGACGCAGCAGCGCAATTACACCCATGAGCGAACTCGGATAATCCTGAGTGGAGCTGCCTTTGCTGAAGGAATAATGAGCAGAACTTTTTCCGCGAATTATCATTTCATGTTCATTCTCATTGCCGAGGTGAACAAAGCTTCCGCTTCCGCGGGCAATACCATCCTGATTATGAGTTAAAACGGCACCAAAGCCTGCTTTGCGCAATTCTTCAGCTTTTTTCTCGTCTACCGTAAAAATTTCAATGGCATTAATCTCGGGTCTCAAAGCCTCATTCCAGCTGAAAGCACCGGGTTTTGAGGATAGCATTTTGGGTGAACCGTCGCCTGATTTTCGTTCCGGTTTTGGCATTCCATAATCTGAATAGGCATCGATAAAAGTCGGGTAAATATGTTTGCCCTGAAGGTCAATAATCACTGCATCTTTGGGGATGACGACTTCGCTTCCGACAGCTACAACCTTGCCTTTTTTGATTAGCAGCGTACCTTTTTCAATTTTTTTGTCAGGACTCACCTGAATACTGGCATTGGTAAAGGCAT
>JBIKQC010000020.1:0-18952 GCA_044349855.1 Saprospira sp. | reverse complement strand
TTGTGCCGAGGAAGTGAAATGTAACCGTATTATTTCCGGCATTTGGACTCACGAGGGAGTCATTGGTCAGATTGTAGTAGATATCGGCCGGATTGTTCAAACCCGTAATGACAGCCGCCGGAGCCGCCGTAAAACTGCTGTCAAATTCATAAACTGATTGTCCGCTCCAGGCAGAAACGAAGTAATTCCCATCATTGTCACGGACAATTCCATCGCAGTTGCCAAGTGTGGTTGCTACAACCTGTGTCACAGCTGAATCGGCCAAAGTAGCCTGCATGATTGGCGCATTGGTACCCCAGGTTACCCATACAACACGCTGATTTGCGCCATCGTAGATGATGCCGTTGGGACTTTTTGCCAAACCTGTCACAAAGGTGGTAAATGTCTGTGCGGCAATGTTGATTTTGAACACCTTCTTGGCGGAAAAATCGGTGGCGTAGAGGTAGTTACTGCCATCGCTGCAAATTCCGTTCATGAAAGTAGCTCCGAGATTCAGATTCATCACAGATGCAGCAGTGGTCAGGTTAAAACCTTTTACGGAACTGCCGTCGCAGGCAAATAGGGTGTTGCCGACAATCTCCAAACCATGCGGCCCGCTAGATATGGCATTGGTAAATACTGTCAGATTACCGCCTGCGTCTCGGGCCAGAATCTCGTTAGAACCATTGTTTGAGATGAAATATCTGTTATTGGCCGTATCGAATACAATGCTTTCAGGTGCACTGAGGCTTTGGGCGCTCATTGTAAATGAGATAAATAGGAAAATGAAAAGGAATGTGAGTTTCATAAAATGGATTTGAGAAATGAGATATGAGATTTGAGATATGAGAATTGAGATATGAGATATGAGAAATGAGATATGAGAATTGAGATTTGAGAATTGAGATATGAGATTTGAGAATTGGAATTAGGAGTTGAACTTAGAGCTATATTATTTTGAATAAAATCTGTGAAAAATCTGTGCTATCCGTGTAATCTGTGGTAAAACTATAACTTGCGGAGGCTGAAGCCACCGTTTTTTTCTATTGATATATAAATTTCTCTGTGTGAAAATTAGATTGTCAGATTTTGAAGTTTGTCATAGTTCAGAAACCAAAATAAAACTATAAAAAAACAAAAAACATTATTTGTCAATATTTTATAAAATAAAATCTGAGAAAAATCTGTGCTATCCGTGTAATCTGTGGTAAAACTATAACTTGCGGAGGCATAAACCACCTTTTTTTTCTATTGATATATAAATTTCTCTGTGTCTCTGTGTGAAAATTAGTTTCAAAACACTTGAATGCTTTAAAAAAAACACATGCACCTTCGGTGCTAGGGATGTTTCGCTGCTCTGCAGCTAGTGATGTTGCGCTTCTCCGAAGCTGTGAACCATCCGCACAACTTGTCCCGACCCAAGACGGGATCTTCACATCCGCACATCTTCACATCAATTACCCCTATCCGCCGCATCCAAGCCACCCAAAATCAGTACCTTAAACTCTCCCACAGTAATGTTTGCCTGATTGGTATAAGCACTGCGGAGATCCGTCATCGTCGATGATTTATGCCCCACGCCAAGACATATATCATAAAGTCTCAGCACTTTCAGTTTTGAATTTTCGGCATATTTTTTCTCGCCTGCTCTGCAGACAATTACCATGATTGGCAATGAGTTCTGATGAGAACGGTAGAATAGATGAAAGCCCTGTTCATTTTTCAGAAGGTCATATACGGCGTAGCCATCCACTTCAATACAATTGTCAAGCAATTTGTAGCTGAGGTCGAGATTATTCAGCAGATCACTGTAAATACTTTTTAAATAGTCCGTTTCATCCATGCCCTGACCCTGAATGACCGATTCTATATGAATTTCAATCTGATCTACCTCATAAGCAGATGCAGCCTGCGAAGCCATATTCAGATAAGCGATGTCCACATAGTCCTGAATATAAGCGGTCTGTGCCCGTTCAAACTGTTCCGGAGCATTTTGATAAACATAGCGCAGTTCGTCGAGGGCAGATTGTTGGAACAAAAGGTCTTTCTGAAGGATTTTCTCAATTTTGGAACTGTCATCCCTTTTGTAGATAATACTGCTGGTCCCCGCGCTTTTCAGGCGGAAAACATTTTGATTCAGTTTGTCCTCATAGTCCGATTGGAAGCCAAGCACTACCATTTTCAGGTACTCTTTTTTCTCGAAAAGCTGATTTTTTAACTGATAGTACATCCAGTCATCGTTATCTTCTTCTTCTTCTTCTTCTTCTTCAAAATCATCATCTTCAAATTCCTCAGGCTCTTCGTAGTATTCATCATCGAAGGAACCTTCCAGATAATCCTCCAGTTTCTCCACCTTTTTGAGCAGCCTGCTGTAATAAATTTTCATTTCTTTTTCAACAGGTACTGTGGGCATCCAGTTTTCCTGAATGGGATCTACAAAATCCAGTGCCTCGATACGCGGAAAGAGTTTACCCTCTTTCAATTGTATATCGAAGAGGATAGGCACATCACTGTGCGTTTTGATGAGCTGTTCGGCAGTAAAGGCAGTCAGGTCTCTTTCAATCTGACGTTTTAGGGCCCTGCCGCCCATTTTTTCATTGTAGCCCCGCTGAGCAACCCATTCCAAGGCTGCGGGCGAGATATTCAGGATAGTCGTGCGGCGCACAAAACCGTCGCGGGAAAGCAGCTGTTTAATCTGCAGTTTGGCAATTTCCAGAATATGTTCCAATCCCAAACCTTTGAAAATGACAATCTGATCTATGCGATTGACAAATTCAGGACGGAAAAAATTCTCCACCGCCTTTCGGTAAACGGCAGCTTCGTTTCGGCTGCTTGTTTCAAAACCTAACTGTGCTGCCACATCTGAGGCCCCGACATTGGAGGTCATGATGATAATGGTATTCACAAAATCGACCGTACGGCCCAGAGAATCGGTCAGGCGTCCGTCATCCAAGACCTGTAAAAGCAGGTCGTGCACCTTGGGGTGTGCCTTTTCAATCTCATCAAAAAGTATGATACCAAAAGGATTGTAACGGATTTTACCCGTCAGCTGTCCTTCGGGATTATAGTAATCGCCAATCAGGCGGGAAACTGCTCCCGAGTCGATATATTCGTTCATATCGAAACGCAGGATTTTATCCTCATCACCCAAAAGATAGCGGCAGATAATCTTGGCCGCTTCTGTTTTTCCAACTCCGGTGGGACCTATAAACAGGAAGGAACCCAGGGGTTTCTGCGGATTCTGCAAACGGGCTTTTATCAGATGTATGACATTGGTGAGACTTTCAACGGCATCAGGCTGCCCAATAAGCGCCGCATCAATATTGTTTCTGACCTCATTTTCTTCAAAAAGATAGTTGTCGTCGAAGATCTGAGCATTCAGGCCGCTGTAATGTTTAAACTCATCCTGCACATGTTCCACATCAATATACTGATGTCTGAATTTCACAGCGATCTGTGTCATCAGTTTTGCCACAGAACCGGGCAATGCACGTCTTTTGAAATAGTTGCGGTGAATATTGAACAGTTGACGGACAGCGGGAATACTCAGCACGCAGTCATTGTCCAATTCCAGTTTTTTTCTCAGTTCCAATACCATGCGAAGGGCATCCTGCTGCTGAGGTTCAGCGACACGGGTCACCTGAAAAAGGTCGGCAAAACGACGGTCTTTTTCCTGTACCAGTTTCCATTCCTCATTGCTTGCAATGAGAATCACCTGTAAAGATCTGTTTTCCAGATAAGGTTTCAATACATCACTCAGCGTCATGCTGTTTTGTGATGATTTTCCAATTCTTAGCAGTGCTACGGGGTTATCAATCAGTATTTTATCGGCCAGATTTGTTTTTGACTGTCCCGAAAGTCTATTTTGCACATAATGCAGAATGGACTCGAATCGTTTTTGCCACATACCCACCACACTCATTCCGGCTATGATTCTGCCTGGATCGATATGCCACATTTTCTGAAGCTCATAATCCTCTTTCTCACTGTCTTCCAGCGATTTCATATAGCGATAAACCACTTCATGTATCAGACTGTGTTTGCCGACACCCTCAGGGCCTACCAAAACAATTGGTGTATTTTCTTCGTGGTAAACTGTGTTAAACAGCTGTCTTACAGTGTCATCCCTGTAAAATGCTCTTTTCAGCTCCAAAGGATAACGCTCATTCAAATTGAAGCCCACCTGTTCAATTTCGCTTTCTCCGTTGAAATCCCTGTTGCCGGAGAAAAAGGAGAAAAACCAGTCATTGCCGGAACTTTCAAAATTAAAACCGGCATTTTCTATATTGATGGAAAGTTCAATTGTTGTAATAAATTCACCTTTTGAAGCCTGATGTGAATCCATGACCCAATTGTTGAGTTCATGCTGTTTTTTATAACTTTTGATGAGTCCGTCTATTGCTTCCTGTGCCTTTTGTACGATGCCATTTCCTTTCAGATCCGCTTCCTCAATGATAAAAGTATGGGAATTGAAGCCCGGCAGGCAGACGAAATGAGTCTCCTGAAGCTGGAAATGAACGATACTGAATTTGCCGTCGATGAACTGTGTTTTTCCGGAAAAAAACTGCAGTCGGGGAGTCAGGTGTTTTACTTTCGGATTAAATTTGTACCATAACAGACTTTCCAAATTGCCGCGTTGCAGTTTAAAGCCCTTGAAAAAGTCTTTCAATGCCGATTTGAAATTCTGAATAGCAGATTCCAAACGGCGATGCGTAGCGACAGGATATTGAAAAAAGAGTGGTCTGATATAATATTGCCACTGTTCGTCAATTTTTATATTTTGTACCAGAACAGGTACCGAAAGTGAAACGGTTGACATAAAGAATGTTAAAATTGAAAATTTTGCCTAATTTAGGCACTTATTGCCATCTTTTAAAAGAAAGCTTGTGCTAAATGTTTTGTCTGCTGAAAACAGTAGCCATAAAAGATCGGATACGGGTTTGCTTAGAAGCGTTCACTGCGTGAAGCCCTTCGGGGTTCGGATTCCGTCTAACTTACAAATACACTGTACACATTTTAATAAATTTTGACAATAATATAGAATCGCCCAGACTGTCCATTAGCATGATATTGTTTGCTTTTTATTGAATTTTCAGGCTTAGTGCTGTTCCCTAAAAGGCCCCTTCTATATGCTTGTGTCCATTCTGAAACGCTGTTTTAGGATCATAGTTTTTCTTGAGGATTTGTTTAGAACTAATGGAAAAGCAGTTTCCCGAGTAGAGAAACTGCTTTTTATATATTTCCTTAAAAAATTAGCAGAAAGACTTCAATATTTCCACAAATTTCCAGACATCAGAATAGCTGTTGTACAGAGGCACAGGTGCCACTCGTATCACATCAGGCTCGCGCCAATCGGCAATAACGCCTTTTTCTGTAATGGCATTGAACAGTGTTTTGTCGGCATTGCGCACCTGAATGGAGAGCTGACAGCCTCTGTCATTCGGATTTTTTGGAGTAATGATTCTGATACGGTCCGTTTTGATCTGTCCCAATAAAAACTCCATATAAGCAGTCAGTTTCAGACTTTTTTCACGCAGATTGTCCATCCCTGCTGCATCAAACAGTTCCAAAGAGGCGAGGAGCGGAGCCATCGAGAAAACAGGGGCATTGCTCAGTTGCCATGCCTCGGCAGTGGAAGAAGGAACAAATTGTCCCTGCATTTTGAAACGGGTATTTTTATCATGACCCCACCAGCCTTCAAAGCGTGGGATATTAGTCTTTCCAAGATGTTTTTTGTGTACAAAAGCACCTGCAATACTTCCCGGACCGCTATTGAGGTATTTATAATGACACCAGACGGCAAAGTCCACATCCCAGTCATGCAGTTTTACGGGATAGTTACCGGCAGCATGAGCGAGGTCAAATCCAACAACAGCACCGATATCATGGCCAACTTCCGTAATGCGTTTCATATCGAAGAGCTGACCGGTATAGTAGTTTACACCGCCAAGCATTATCAGTGCAATACTGTCGGCATATTTGCGGATTACCGCTTCTATGTCTTCAGTGCGCATGGTGTCCTCGCCCATGCGCGGGCGTAGCTGTATGAGTCCTTCGGCAGGATTGAATCCATGGTAACGAAGTTGAGAATCAACGGCATATTTATCGGAAGGGAAGGCGCCGCCTTCAATGACAATCTTATATCGTTTTTCTGAAGGACGGTAAAAAGATACCATCATCAGGTGCAGATTGGTCGTCAGGGTATTCATGACAACAACCTCCTCAGGCAGTGCGCCGACCACTTTGGCCAATTTTTCAGAGAAGAATTCATGATAAGGCATCCAAGGTCGTTTGGCATGAAAATGTCCTTCCACGCCAAATTCTTTCCAGTCATTCAATTCCTGCAGCATTATGGCTTCTACGCCTTTAGGCTGCAGTCCTAGCGAATTACCGCAAAAATAGAGTATATCGCTGCCGTCACTGTGTTTTGGGATATGGAACTGCTCGCGATAGGAGCGGAGGGGGTCGTTTTGATCCGCCTCTAGGGCGAAGCTTTCAGATGTATCTGTGAAGTTCATGGTTAATATATGGTATTCGTATATTTATTAATTTATGATTCGACTATGTTACGATGGGATTTGCCCATCGTTTGGAGATATCCCCTTCGGGGTTAGTTATCCTAACCACTTCAATACATTATCACACCAAATTTCCCCTTTTTCTTTTTCAGTAATAATGCCCAACTCCAAAGCTTCATCGATAACTTTTCCCGGATAGCAGCCCGGCACAGTTTCCATCTCCCCCAAAGGATAAGGATCATCCAAACCGGCCAAGACCTGAGCAACACCCATGCGCTTGATGACCAGTTCCAGACTGAGTGGGTCATGCGTTAAAGTATCGACAAAAATATTGGAATGCCCCAGCGATTTGCGTGGATCTGCAGCACCGACAAATAGATCGGGTCGTCCATCGAAGCCCTGTACCCGACGTCCGTAGCCCATTTGAGCATACTGATTGGCATGGGCAAAGCAGGTGCGGATATTGGGAAAACGCTCCGGAAAATCCAAAAGCGTATAAAAATGATAGGCATCGGCCGTTTGTGCGCACATCCACACGAGGTGAAAGCGCCAAAAACGGTCCTGCAGTTTGATGATTTCTTCGCCATCGTAGGGATGAATTTGAATAGCCAAACCATATTTGTTGGCCAGTTCAAAAATCGGAAATGCAGATTCATCAGCAATGGAAGTCCATTGTTCCTCCGAATTTAAAAAATGCGTCGGCAGACAAAGCAGGCGAAGTCCCAATATTTTCACACAACGTTCTATTTCCTTCAGCGCCTGATCTGTAAAGCGCGGCTGCACAACGAATCCCGAAATAAAACGATCGGGATGTTCCTGTTCCAAAGAGGCATTGAAATCATTTTGGAAACGCAGTCCGTCAAAACAATCCTGTTCGCTCCATCCGTTGCCGTAGAGCTGCGAAAGATTGAGTACCACCTCTTTGTCGATGCCATTCTGTTCCATCCAGATCAGCTTTTCAGCCAAAAAGAAGCTTGGATCGGTAACCGGACGGCGCCAATTGCCCTGACGCATAAATTTACGGTCATCGTCAATCCAAAAAAGCTTTTTTTCGCGCATGAAAGCGGGAATCTGATGAGGTTCGGGCAATAAATGTCCGTGGCCGTTTATTCTGGGTTTTTTCATTCCGCTTTAGGTTTGTATTTTTCTGCCAAACCTTTGAGCAGTTCCCATTCGGCGTCATTTTCGCTTTTTACTTTTTCAATTTTGACCTCTCCGCTGCCGGGAACCCAACTATTGGCGCTGTTGTCGCGGAGCAGACTATAGATCGTTTTTTCCTTGATGCTTGCATCTTTGTCCTGTTCAAAAAGGGCAACATCCAAGCCCAGCGGATTGCCATCTTTGATATACCAATGTTTAGTACCGACGGGTAATCCGTTGTAAAAACGAACATCTATTCTGACAATATTCTGACCCTCATACCAGAGTTCGGCTTCAGTTATTTCCACAGCTTCCCCATTGAAAGTTTTTAACCCGATTTCTTCACGAAGTTTCTGTTTCAGTTTTTTGTCCTTTTTGGCTTTGTCGACCAGCGTTTTCTGTTCGCTAAATTTCTTTGCAGCCTCTTCTTTGTTGAACTCGGATTTTGAATCACCATTTTTATCAGCTTTTTGAACGCAGGCGCTCAATAAAACTGCAAAAATTGTCACTAAACTTAATATGTTTTTCATAGTATTTTTAATTGCAGTGTATTATTTTAAAGAATTATATGCACTACAGATTACTTTTTGTTAGGAATTTCCAGTTTGTGCCCGCATTTATTGCAGTTATGCAATGCCTCATTGCTGTTGAAACGGGCAAATGTTTCGGGTAGTTGTTTTACGATATTTTCCAATTTGAAATACTCGTCATAAAGCTTGTTGCCGCAATTGGGACAATACCATTGAAAACCATCAGTATGCTTGGGTTCTCTTTTCATTTCGATTACAATACCGATAGTTCCCTCGGGACGTTGAGGTGAATGTGGTACTTTTGCAGGAAGCAGGAAGATTTCGCCTTCTTTGATATGGATTTCTTTAAATTCTCCATCATCCACAATTTTTAGAAAAATATCACCCTGAATCTGATAGAAAAACTCAGCAGTTTCATTATAATGATAATCAACTCTTTCGTTGGGGCTGCCGACTACCATGACGATAAAGTCTCCGCCGGGATAAATCTCTTTATTGTTAACAGGCGGTTTTAGCAGATCTTTATTTTCTTCAACCCACTGTTTCAGATTTAGTACATTAAATGGAATCATTTTAATTTGAAAATTTGAGGATTTGAAAATTTGAAAATTAGTATCATGTATCAGGAACCGAGCAACGCGAGCTTTACAAACGGAGTTCCGTGTAACGAATCATGAATTTTTGTAGTGTGTGGAGAATAGAAGGTGCTTTTTTACTTCAAAAACGCTTTAGCGTTCACTTGGATGCTTAATTTTTTTTTAAAGAACATTAACCTTCTTTCTTACTTTGCGATAAACTTCTTTTGCTTTGCGGTTAAAAAATCACTACTTTGTAGTTAAATTGTAGAAAGTGTTGGCATCCGCACATCCACACATCCGCACATCCACACATCTAATCTATCGTTGCCATTACTTTCAATTCAATTGCAATTGGCGTAGGAAGACAATTGATTTCCACCGTAGTCCTACAGGGCTGTACTTCACCGAAATACTCGGCATAGAGGCGATTGTAAGTTTTAAAATCATCTTTCATATTCGTAAGAAAAACCGTGACATCCACCATGTTATCCCATGAGGAGCCGCAGTCTTCCAATATATACCGGATATTATCAAATACTGCACGGCACTGCACTTCGATATCATATGAAAGTATTTTTCCGTTTTCGTCCAGGGTCACTCCCGGAATCTCTTTACTGTCGCGTTTGCGTGGGCCTACGCCGGATAAAAACAGAAGATTTCCGACACGTCGGGCATGCGGATATTGACCAACAGCTAAAGGGGCACGGGGGGAGTTTAGAAGTTCTTTGTCCATGAAAATGGAATTATGAATTATGAATTATGAATTATGAATTATGAATTATGAACCGAACGTAGTGAGTTCTATAATTATGAATGTTCTAAATCTACTTTTTACTATCTACTTTTTACTCTCTACTCTCTACTCTCTACCCAATCTCAATACAAACATTCTTAGGTTCCGTAAAAAAGTTCAGCGCATAAAAACCGCCTTCGCGGCCAACGCCTGAGTCTTTCACTCCGCCAAAAGGCGTGCGCAAATCACGCAGCAGCCAACAGTTTGTCCAGACAATACCCGACTGGAGCTGTTGTGCCATGCGGGCTGCCCGATTGATGTTGGTTGTCCAAAGCACAGAGGCTAGTCCGTAACGGACTGAATTGGCCATTGTCAATACCTCTTCCTCAGTGTCAAAAGGAGTGATTGTTACCACCGGGCCAAAAATTTCTTCCTGATTGGTGCGGCAATTATAATCCAGGCCTTCAATAACAGTAGGGGCCACAAAATAACCGTTTTCGCAACGGCCTTCGATCGATACGGCATCACCGCCGGTTAATACTGTTCCGCCTTCTTCTTTGGCCAACTGGATATAGGAAAGGATTTTTTGCTGATGTTCCTTGGAAACCACAGCACCAACATTTACGGCTTCCAAAGGATCTCCGATTCTGAGGTTATTAACTTTTTCTGTGAAATCTTTTTTGAAACGATCGTAAATACTGCGTTCCACAAAGATACGTGAGCTGCATAGGCAGATCTGACCCTGATTGGCGAAAGATGATCTGACAGTGGTCGACAGCATTTTTTCATAATCGCAATCAGCGAAAATGATACTTGGATTTTTGCCGCCCAATTCCAAAGAAAGTTTTTTGAATTTTGGTGCGGCAACAGCTGCAATGCGCTCTCCTGTTGCCGTTCCGCCGGTAAAAGAAATGGCTTTTACCTGTGGATGTTCAACGATTGCCTGACCTGTTTTTCCGCCTAGTCCGTGAACGATATTGAGTACACCTGCCGGCAAACCGGCTTCGATACAGATTTTGGATAGGAGATAGGCCGTCATTGGTGTAATCTCGGAAGGTTTGGCGACCACGCAATTGCCGGAAGCGAGTGCTGGGGCAATTTTCCAACTGAAAAGATAAAGCGGCAGATTCCAAGGCGAGATACAACCCACAACGCCGATTGGCTGTCGGATGGTGTAGTTAATGACCTTGTCTTCCATGATATGTGCCTCACTAGCCCAATGCAGAATTGCTGTGGCAAAAAAATGGAAGTTTTGATGTGCCCGCGGAATATCCACTGATTTGGCCAAGGCCAAAGGCTTACCATTATCGATACTCTCTGCAAGGGCCAATTCGTCGAGCTTTTCCAGAATCAGATCTGCAACGCGTACCAGTATGCGTGAACGCTCAGCCGCAGGCATGACAGACCAGCTTGGAAAGGCAGCTTTTGCAGCTTCAACTGCCAGATTTACGTCGCGTTCATCAGAATCGGGAATCAGACTGTAAACTTCACCTATAGCAGGATTGTAATTGTCGAGATAGTTCCCGCTTTGCGGAGCTAGCAATTGACCGTTGATATAGTTTTCTAGTTTTTGCATTTTATGAAAGTAGAGGGTAAAAGGTACTTGGTAGAGGGTATTTGTAAATTATATATTATAAAATATTTTTTTTGTTGATGCTATAAAGTAGTTAAATTTGAATGACTAAATAACAAACAACTTTCAACAAACAACTAACAACATTTTTGCCTCCTACAAACTCTTCGTCCTTCCACCATCCACAGGCAAATTTATCCCATTGATATAAGCTGCTGCCGGCGATGCCAAAAATGCGATCGCTGCTGCAATCTCCTCAGGCTCTGCGAAGCGTGAAGCAGGAATTTCAGCCTGCATCTCGTGAGTAACTTCAGTAACGGATTGCCCTGTTTTGTTCGATTTATTTTGTATAATTGACTGCAAACGAATAGTATTGGTCGCACCGGGAAGTACATTGTTTACTGTGATGCCGAATTTTCCCAATTCATTTGCCAGTGTTTTAGCCCAACTCGCTACTGCTCCGCGAATGGTATTGGAAACGCCGAGATTCTCCAAAGGCTGTTTAACGGAAGTGGAAATGACATTGATGATGCGGCCATAACCCGATTTGATCATGCCTTCCATCACTGCCTGAACCAAAATCTGATTGCAGATCAGGTGCATTTCAAATGCTGCTCGGAAAGCATCGATTCCTGCTGTGTGAGCAGGTCCGGCAGATGGACCGCCGGTATTATTCACCAAAATATTGATGGCTCTGTTGTTGGAGAGATAATTTTGAAGGGATTCCTGAAGCATAGCCGGTTCTGTGAAATCCGCTATGAAATAGTCATGCTGTTGCCCCTGACTGCTGTCCAAACATTCAATTGCATCCTGCAGAGAGGTTTCATTTCTTGCCACCAAAATTACATTGGCACCCATTAGGGCCAATTCCATTGCGGCTGCTTTGCCGATTCCCTGTGTGCTTCCGCAAACCAATGCGTTTTTTCCTTTGAGTGATAGGTCCATTATATTGAGATATGAGATATGAGATATGAGATATGAGATATGAGATATGATTTGATATTGATTGCAAAAATAGGCATTAGTATGTAGATATTAAAAAGCCTGAGCTTTTTGTGTAAATTTTTTAGTAAAAAATAGTTTTGAAACAAAGATGATCGCATTGCCAGATCCGCAGATCCTCAGATCCGCACATCCGCACATCCGCACATCACCACATCCGCACATCCGCACATCCGCACATCCGCACATTATAAAAATCACCACATCAATTTATTTTAATACCCGGATTAACTTTTAGCAGGTACTGTTTCAATAAATGAAGCTGAGCCTCATTTACAGCCAATGTAGCTTTAATTTTATTGGCAACAATAAAGTTAACATTAATAGCCTGATTGACCTTTCCCATTTCGTTTTGAAAAACCTGAACTTTTACTTCATCTATTTTTTGGGGTTCAATTATAATCAAATTCCACTCCTTTGATTTTTGGGGAATGCGCATTTTAGCCCATTTAAAAATCATGAAGAGTCCCAAAAAAATACAGAGTGAACCAAAAATGATGATGAAAATATTTCCTCCGATAGAGATTGCTTGTTTGTCTAACAGGGGTGTCACACATAATATAAAACCGAAAACAAGTAAAAATAACCCCACCCAAAAATTTCTTAACGCTGTTTTCCTGATCACTTTCTCAATGAAAGAAAGGTCGTTCATATCTAAAAAGGGAGTTATATCAATATCCTTTGTGTTTGTGGAAATCAGCCATCCGGTCACTATCAGTAGGAGACCGATTGGAATTAATATAATAGCAAGATTGAAGTTGATGAGTGGAAATGTGGCATTTTCTAACACCAAAACATAGCCGAAAGCGCCTGCTATGAGACCGATAAAAGTATAAATTACTGTCAGAATGCCTGTCCATTCCAGTATTGCAGCGAATAATTTCATAAATAAACAGTTTATAGGAATAATGGAGTTATTTGATTCCTCTTTTTACTTTTAAGGAATCATAGGCCGACTGGACTTTCTGGAATTTTTCCTGAGCAACTGTAGAGACTGTCAGTCCCAAATGGGCAATTTTGTCAGGATGGTATTTATTGGCCAATTTGCGGTAAGCTTCTTTTATTTCGGCATCGCTTGCCGATGGGAGCAGATCCAAAATTTTATAATTGGCATCAATTTCACTGGAAAACATAGCTTTGATCGACTCGTGATCCTCAGCGCTGATGCCTAAATGAATACTTATGATTTTGATATTGGCAATTTCTTTTTCATTAATTTTGTAATCGGCGTTGGCAAGTCCGAACAAAAAATACAGAATCTGTAGACAGGTCTCATAATTGTTTGTCTGCCTTATCTGTTGGGTAACTTTTCTAATGTCCCAATCCTGCTTTATCGCCCTATCAAAAATTGGCATATACTCCTGCATGCTTTTATTTCCATACTGTTCGTAAAGAAAATTCCTGATAAAATTTATTTCGAGTTCATCCTTTTCTCCGTCAGATTTAATGACAGCAGCAGCAAGCACCATCGAGCTCATGATAAAATCAATTGGATTTTTATTTTTTGTATTTGAACCCGAATCCAATAGAAAAGCCCCATCAAGATGCAGTTTGTCAATTACTGCACCTATAATAAATCCGACCAATGCTCCAATGAAGCCTGCTCCGACAAAACCCAGTAAGGTCCCAAGAATTCTGCCCAGTTTTGTTTTAAAGAAGTCCCACATTGTAGATATGAGATTAGAGAAATGAGATTTGAGAAGAAAAAAAGTTATAAATGATGTGTTTGGGGATCCCAAAATTGACCAATTTGATCAAAACCCAAAGGTAGAATATTTTATTCCAGTCATTCAAATAAATATTTGTCATCATATTCAATGTCAAATTTTTGCAGAAGTTCAATTTGTTCTTCTTTGAAAGTCTTTTTACGATGATGTTCTTCCTGATTTAAAATGTATTGATAGACATTTTCGATTTGAGAATGGGCATAGGAGAACACCCCATAGCCTTCCTGCCAGGAAAATTTACCTTTTATAAATTTTTGTTCGTTTATAAATTTTGAGGAATTGTTTTTGATGTCACGCACTAAGTCTGAAATTCCCATTGTTGGTTTTAGGCCAACGAAAACATGTACATGGTCAGCAACACCGTTCACAATAATAGATTTTTGATTTTTGGCGCTGATTATACCTGCCATATATTTAAAAACCTCATCTCTCCAAGGTTTTTGCAATAAGTTTTGTCTTCCTTTTACCGCAAATACGTATTGAATGTAGATTTGTGAATATGTTCCGGCCATAATTATAATTTCACCCCTTCGGGGTTTTTTGTTTTGTTCAATTATTTTTTTTATAATCCTGTCACCCCTTCAGGGTTTTGTTTTGTTCAATTATTTTTTTTATAATCCTATCACCCCTTAGGGGTTTTGTTTTGTTCAATTATTTTTTTTATAATCCTATCACCCCTTAGGGGTTTTGTTTTGTTCAATATTTTTTATAATCCTGTCACCCCTTCAGGGTTTATTTTTTTAATAATCTAGTGTTGTAATTCTTAGAAAAGTAAAATTTTATCTTTAATAATCGATTTTATTTAAATATGTCACCCGAAAATGTTTCTATTAAACTTGTACCTTTGGTGCCACAAATAATAAATTATTACATTAGTGAATCTATCAGGGTTTTACGATCTTAAAATTAGCAAATTGATATAGATTTAGAATGTCACCTTTCATGGGTTTAAGATCATAAAATTAGTAAATTGAAATAGATTTATTTTTTTAATTGTGGATAAAAATACTCCTACTAATCTATTGAAAAATCCCGAAGGGATGAAATTATTCTAGCCTGTAAGCAATCCAGTGGATAAAACCCCGAAGGGGTGACATTTTATTCCAGCCATTCAAACATTTGTCATCATATTCAATGTCAAATTGATATCCCTTTTATTTCTTATAATCCCAAAAAGTTTTTAGCATATCATTGCCAAAACGCAACCAGGAATTATACGGATTTTCGGCATTTTCAGTCCTGGACAATGCCTCAATCGGTTTTATTTTATTGGTATTAAATACCTTATCAGATGTTATCTGCGCTTCAATAAAATCAGCCATTTTCAAAATTGCTTCTCTTGCTTCCGGCAAATATGGCCAGCCAAACTGAAAAACATGCAGCATGCCCTCCCAGATATCGACTTTGATATTGACATCGTATTTTTTTGCATTGGAAATCATCCGCAGTGAGTCGCTAAGTAAAATTTCTTCAGTTCCGACCTGAATGAGAATAGGGCATGTATCGCTGTAATCGCCAAAAAGCGGGGATAAATGCGGGTGAGCGGGATTGATATCAGAGTGATACCAGCGTGCCCATTGTTTTGCCGGTTCTGTCAAAAGGAGCGGATCCCGTTCCTTGTGCGTTTCAATGCTGTCGCCACTGAAAGTCAAATCTGTCCAGGGAGAGAACAGCCCTACAGCCAAGGGTAGAGGAATGCCCATTTCCTTCAGTTTTAAAATGGTACTCAAGGTCAGTCCGCCGCCGGCTGAATCTCCCATTAGAATTATGTCTTTGGGGTTGTAGGCTTCTTTTTCCAAAAGCCATACATAGGCAAAGACACTGTCTTCCAGTGCAGCAGGAAAAGGGTGTTCTGGTGCCAGACGATAGTCCAGACTCAATGCTTTAATTCCAGTTTCCGCCACAATTTTGCCGACAAGACCGCGATGCGATAGGGCAGAACCTACCGCATAGCCTCCGCCGTGCATATAAAGTATGACCTTTCCTGGATGTTTGTGTCCATTGGCTGTAGCAGGAATTGCCCATTCGGCTGAGAACTTTGGAAAAGGCTGATCGGAGAAATTGACATTCTTTGGAGGTCTTATTCTGGATAAAGCTTTATCCTGTTCCACACGCAAAAGCGGTAAATTATTCAGATAGCGCAGACTTCTGGTCCGCAGTTGTCTGATAAAATATTTTGCAATATTAGCCTGTATGCTTGCCATTTTGATATAACTCTATTTAAGCAGAACTTATAATTTAATAACTGTTCACATTAAAGTTATGTTATTTATTCGAACTTTAAACAAAAAATGCCATTTAAAAAGTGAGGGATGTATTTTAGTATTTAGAATTTTCTAAATAACAGTTTTTTCTTTTTAGCAAGAAAAAAGGCTGTCAGAATGACAGCCTTTAAACAAAAAATATTTGAATCTGAGATTTGTGGATTAGCTCAACATTTTGCGCACAAATGGTGGTAACACAAATGCAGCGCGGTGAACCTGAGCATCATAAACTTTCAGGTTGTGTTTTTCTGAGAATGCGTTTGCTGCCTCATCATTCAAACTGTTCAGGTGGTGAACATTACCTTTGGTAGCACAAGTAAAACTCCACAAACCGGTTGGATAAGTTGGAATATGGGCCAGATATGTGTGAACGCGTTCTGCACCGAAAATGCCTTTGAGGCAATGGTTCAATTCAACAAATGCTTTTTTGTGGAAATGCGGACCTTCGCTTTGCAGGGCGAGGATACCGTCAGCTTTCAGGATGCGCTGAACGTTTTTGTAGAAACTTTCAGAGAACAGACCTTCTGCAGGACCTGCAGGATCGCTACCGTCAACCAACACTACATCAAAAGATGCATCTGCAGCTTCGGCAACATATTTGATACCGTCAGCGATGTGAAGTTCCAATTTAGGATTGCCGAATTCGCAGGCAATTTGTGGGAGGTGCAATTTACATGCTTCTACCACATTGCCGTCGATTTCAACCATAACTACTTGTTCTACATCGTCGTAGCGGAAAAGTTCGCGAATTGTACCACCGTCGCCACCACCAATTACCAATACCTTTTTGGGATTTGGATGCGTTTGCATAGCGATGTGAGAAATCATTTCATGATAGATGAACTCGTCTTTCTCGGTAGTCATTACGAGATTATCAATGGTCAGCATTTTGCCGTATGCATAGCTGTCAAGGATTTGTACAGTCTGGAATTCAGACTTGGCGCGATAGAGCAATTCACCGGTGTGGCGCAGAGAAAGTGCAAGATTTTCATCCTTATCGGTAAACCAAACATCGCGTTTGAATTTAACTTCATGCTTTTCTTCTGCCTCAGTTCCCTGACGTTCTTTGATTAGTGCATCTATGTTAACGCGGGTCATCAAATCAACCTGTCCACGGAGCAGTTCCATTGCAGATCCATAGTCAGCATGGAACGCTTTTTTTAGATAGTCGTAAGAAATCCAAGGATTAACTTCATCGCCACAGGTAAAAATATCAACTGCAGCGTATTGATATTCAGGCCAGGTGTGAATCGCCAGGTGACTTTCTTGTATAACGACAACGCCGGATACACCGTATGGGGAAAAGTGATGAAAAGTAGAATTGATAACAGTGGCTCTAGCTTCTTTGGCTGCATCTACCATAGATTTTTCAATGGTGATAACATCATTGAGGATTTCGGGAGAACAACCGAAAAATTCCACCAAAATATGTCTTCCAAGTGATTTGCTCATAGTTGAATTGTGTAATGGGTTGAAATGAAAATAATAAGTATTTGATTATAAGTTTAATTAAAATATTGACTAGTGCAACATAACATTAACTTCCTTATATTCACTGCAAAGATAAGAAACCCCTGAACCTATGAAATCATTTTATTTTATTTTTTAAAGTTTTTTTCTTAACATTGTAGGAGTAGTACATAAAACCTTCATCCACTTCTTTACGAATTAAAAATATATGCCAAAATACCTTGTAATTGACCTTGAAATGACCGGCGATGATCCCGGTTGGCACGAAATTATTCAGATCGGAGCCGTAATGTTTGATGATAACTGGAATAAACTTGGGACTTTTCTTAGCAATGTTTATCCCGAAAATGAAGAGAGTTTTTCCATCCCTTCTGCAGCCATTCACGGACTTACACTCAAGATTCTTGAGGATGCTCCTATGATTTACGATGTGATTGAAGAATTTGAAAAATGGGCAGTGACTACAGCTATGGGGCATAAAAAATGGCAGGACGACCAAAAACCGGGAGTTTTGAAGAATATTGTCCTTTGCGGACAAAGTGTTTATCACGACATCAATTTCCTGCGCTACTCCTATCGCAGCGAACATATTGATTGGCCTTTTTCCTTTAAAAATTTGGATCTTTACCAACTCTCCCTCTTCCTTTTCAGAATTTTGGAAGCCAATGGAAAACCTGTACCAAAATCATTGAGTTTGGGTGCTGTGGCTCAATATTTCGGTTTTGAACGGAACGAGGATATTCACAATGCCCTCGAAGATTCAGAATTGACAGGCAAATGCCTTAAAGAGGTTTTGGGTTATGCGGAGAAGTTGAAATTGTAGGTTAAAGTTGAAAGATAAAAGTTGAAGCGAATATAGTCAGCTCTGCAAAATTAACCGCAAAGGCACAGAGGTTTGCTCAAAGCACGCAAAGTACTGTACTTTAAGTTTCAAGATTTTTTTTAAGATTTCAGGGTTAGTGAAGTAAAAAAAGAAAAACAGAGAAGGATAGACTTTAGTCTTCCGTATAGCGGACCAATGGAGTCGCTGGCTTCAGCTTGCGTTTGGTGCGTTTAATTGCAGTCCAAAAAATTTATCTACCGCCTCCGAATCCGTCATTTTCTCCACCTCAATTTCCCAGGCTATTTCAAATAATTTTGGGATGGAGGCATAGGCTAATTCTCTTAGAATTTCAGTTCTGCCGCAATAAAAACCTACTGTTTCTGCTGTTGCAATTCCTGGCCCATTCAATTTCAATATTACCCATACCATTGTTCTTGCATCAGCACCGGAATAACCTTCTTCTGTATCCCAGCCCCAACGCTCGGAATCTGTGACTCCGACAACGATTTCATTGTTAGCCACAAATATGTAATTGACGATAGCGTATATATTCTCCATGATTTTAGCGTAATATTTTATTCCCTTCTTGCAGAATAAGTTCCTTTATTTCTGAAA
>JBIKQC010000580.1:0-2730 GCA_044349855.1 Saprospira sp. | reverse complement strand
AAGAATTATGAAAAGAAAAATTATTAGTCCAATTAGGAAAATGTATTTAATAATTCTTAGAAATATTTTTTTCATTGTTGTGTCAATTCTATCGTCTGCTATGCTTGCCGCTAACGTTTTTCGGCTTGGCACCTATAGCTTTTTAATCTTCATAGTTGGGATTATTGTAATTTTGGTCAACTAGTAATGCAGGAATTTCATCTGCATATTTGCTGTTTGCCTCTCTCAGTATTGTTCTAATTCGATCTTTGAAAGTCATTAAATTTTTCACGTGCTCATTAAGTTTCGTTTTAAATTTAAGATAATCGTATTCTGCTATTACATCTTCGCTTTTCGGGAATGCATTGGGTATCACTTCTGCAATTTGAACGATGTCCTTTTCAACTCTAGCATAATACGAAGGATAACCGTACCAAACAACTTCCCAGTTTTCAGGTTTTCTGTTTGTTTTTACAAGCCAATCCTTGAAATCAGAAATGTATCCGCTATGATGATAAATTTTTTCGCCATTGTCACAAAGAAAGACGATACCCCCAGTAAATGGTCCAACAATTTCTAAACCAATTTTTTTAATTTCTGCATCTGCTAATTCTTTTTCAATAATTATTGAAAGGTCAGCATCATTTATATTTGATATATTGATTGAATAACATGGAGTGAAGGCAATCTTGTCGATTGATTTTATTCCTGCATCTCGATATACTTTCAAGGCGAACCTTTCGAAATCTTCTTGTTCATTGTATTCGTATTCAATGTTGGGTTCTACTCGCCACGGTGATAATTCAATCACTGAATAAAAGTCAACTATTTTTTTCATAACCATTGTAAAGTTTCGGTTGTTGACATTTTGAGCATTATAAGTAAACTTTAGATTTTCGAATAGATTAAGTCATTAAAACAATTAAAAATTTTATTCTTTGCCTCATCATGTTCTGTCGATCCTTTAAAAGGGAATAATTTGTCAAATTCTTCTTTTGATAAGCAATGATCCCAAGGCGAAAAAACAATTAGTGAATCCTCATTATTATTCAATAATATCCCTGTCTTTTTTATGCATCATTTATTTGCTGAATTAATGCTTAGATAATCGAAGATGTGTTTTTCGCAACTTGAAATTATATTTGCAAATTTGGGTCTAGTTTTTTCATATTCGAAAAAGCTCTTTTGCAGACGTTCTTGAAAAGAACTTGCCAATACAATGTCCAGGAAGTTATGATGAGGTTTATTTTGGTATAAAACCTCAATCCAATTGAAATTTATATAAGAAACCAATTTTTCAAAAGCTTCTATATGCTCATGTTCAGCCCATTCTTTAATCCAATTTTCGACTAGAGGATTTACTTTTTCGTTTGGAATAAATGAATCAAGGTTATCGATTAAGGCTTCTATCCTTTCTAAATCAGGCCAAGGTAATTTAGATGCATCCTCCCACATCGCCAGCATGTATTCTGCAAGAACATTTTGTTCATCATCTTCATGGCAAGCAGCACTATAGATTTTGCCAAAAAAAATATCCGCCCCCCAATTAAAAGAGTAAAAATTGGCCTCCAGAATAGCAGGTAAGAAATATTTAAAATCCTCCGCTGTACCCCATGTCGTCATTGCCTTAAATTCATATTCATTCAGATCGTCTTTGCTTAATGATTTGAGGGGTTTAGTAGTTAATTTTATATCAGCATCCGGATTTACAGAAATAGGACTTCCTATTACCCTGCTAGGTCTAGTGTATTTGCTAAATACAGTGTATAATTTTTTGAATGTTTCTTCTTTATCGATCATGTTAGAAATAGTTCTTTTTTAAAGGAAAACTATCAGATATCCGGAGATTGATTGCAGGCAATGTTTTGCCGCTTTGCGAAAGTGGGGATTTTTAGCACTAAACCTCATCAGATGCACAAAGCTTGAATTTAGCACTTCCCTTACTTAAAAGCACGAAACCCGCTTTAGCAAAACGGCTGTTTTGGGTAGTGTTTTTTTACTCATTTTCTATAGATTTCATCATCTGATTAAATTTATCTTCTGCATCTTTTGTAAATTTGGTTTCTCCCTGTTCATAATAACTTTGATGATTTTTTTTGAAGGCTTCATATTCTTCAATTAACTGCTTCTTTTTGAGATAATCAATATTTTTACTTGGTTTATCTTCTACGAAATGTAATTTATAAATTCCAATAATTTTATGTCCCTTATTTATAATAGCAAAGATGTTATTGTCTTTGTAATAAAGAGAAACAACACGAGGAGTACCCGTGTCAGAGTAGTGAATATTGGAAACATCTTTTACTTCAAATACTTGGAGTTGCCCTGTGGAATAGTTGTATTTTACAATTACATTTTCATAAAATGAATAACTGTCACCCAATTGGGGTAAGGACAATGATTCCCATTTTCTCCAATCACTTTTTCCACCTTTATAATTAAATTCTTGTCCATGTATGGCATAATCTAAACGCTCTATTTGTTCAATATAACATTTATAGGTTTCATGTGTAAATAATTCCCAATCTGTATAAATATTAGGTGTAATTGTCTCTTTGTAATGATGTATTATTTTTTTAGAAATGACTCTAAAATCATGAACGGATTCTGGAATTGTATAAGTACCTTTTCTAAAAGAAATGCTATCTAATTCAATATATTGATCTTTAAAGCTTGGCGGATAAATTCTCATGGTATCTTTGTTGTGGATAATATCCAAGTAAAAATCATCACTCACCAATCCTCCTCCTA
>JBIKQC010000619.1:0-2522 GCA_044349855.1 Saprospira sp. | reverse complement strand
GGTCAATAACATTAAAATCAATAGCATGTATGATTTCATGTTTAATTATTGTTCGGTTCTCAAAAACACTATTCTTAGCATTAATTTCCCATGTATTATTAGGAAACTTAATTAATTTACCCTCTTTGTAAACTTTAAAATATAAGGAGCCACCATGTGGTTCTTGTCCATATGAATAATGACAAACGATTAGTAATAGAGAAATAAAAATTTTATTCATTTTTTATAGTTTTATTCACATTGCCCACAACGGTTCTCAGCTATACGCAGGCAGGGACTTCAACCACTGAACTTCCTACGAAGAACTGAACTTCAAATATAGTACTTTTCTGTCCTACGAAGCGCAAAACCCCTGCTTGCGTATAGGTGATGTGGCTGCCGGTTTATGTCCTTAATTTCAACAAGTAGTCGTTCCCTATTTGTCGTCCTCTTTTCCAAGATTAGATATAATTTCAAACAATTCCTTTCTTGAAATATCAGACTTTATTTTTATGTCAGGGAACATTCCTAAACTGAAAAATGACTGACATTTTTGTACAAAAAGCAAATATTTTTCATCGTCAAAAGCTTCGAAATCCTCAACTGAATCAGGATAAGATTCGCTCATCAATTCATCGTCAATTCTTTCTGACGGATAGTTGGGATTATCCCACCAATCATCTCCCTGCTCTTCCCAAATATTTATCATTCCAAGAAGTCTTAACGGGTCTTCCGCATTGAAGTCCCGATTATCTTTTTTAGCAAAATATGTTCCGACGTTCAGATCATCTATATTATTTGGATATAAGAATAATTCATATCCCTTTCTTTTGATAATGGTCAAAGCTCTATCGTATAAATTGATATGGGCGGTCATTCTTGAAATAACGTTCTCGTCTTGCATTAGCTAGAATATTTAATATCAATAATTGTTATTATACTATAGGTAGTTTATTGAAATTTTGGACAATGTTCGCTCTGTCGATTCGCACGGTTGCCCACAACGTTTTGCGGCTACCCAAGGCGGGAATTCTACCACAAAACCTGATTTGAAAAACGAATGTTTGATTAACCACAAAACTGTCTTTGGAACAGGAATTGAAAATCGGCGAAGCTATACCCCGCCTATTGTGTAGGTGCTGTTAGTGGCTGTGGTTGTCATTTGTAACTATACTAATTCCAGTAATCCAAAGAAGTTTTCCTGTAACTGCATCAAAGTGATAAATTCTTTTGGCTTTTCTGGGGTCGTGACTTTGTGTGCTATAAATGAAACCATTTTCCCAATTTCTGCCAGCTTTGGTTTCCTTAATTAATCTTTTTCCTGAATCACTGTTCAGTTTGCCTTTGCCTTTGGATTCTGGCTGCTGAATACGAGTATGCGAGTACAACAGCGCTTTGTTATCAGCGAAAATTGTTATACTGTCTTTTGGAAATTTCTTGGAGATAATTTTTTGAATCTCAGGAATGGATAGCAGATTTTGCTTTTCAATGCTGATTTGCTTGGAACCATATGGGTTGTTTTCTATGTACACTATTTCTCCATTTTCCTTTATTGTAATTAACATTTTGATTGTAAGCGGAACATCCTTTTTTGTAAAATTATAGGTAACAATTGCTTCTTTGCAGCTATCTTGAGGTTCAGAAGCACAAGGATTATTGGATACCAAAGTATTGGCATACTGATAACCTTTGGCACAAGGATTTTGAAGGCAAGACATTGTGAAGTATTTAGAAAACCCTATTTCACCAAAAAGACTTTTCATGGTACTATCTGCCAATTGCTTAAGTTGAATGTTATAATCCGTTGCCAATGCCAACCATTCTCTATATTTTACATCATCATAACGAAGATGAAAACTGCCATAAGCTATTGGCACATATTTTTTTCGATTTAAATTTTTTGAAGACAGCGCTGCTTCAATTCCAAGGTAGCTCCCTTTCTTTTTAATGTTCTTTAAAAATTTAATGTACGCATAATTGATGTCAGCTTCAGCTTGTTCGAAATCGAGTGGGTCTAGGTTAAAGTAAAAAGTCAAAGAACCGGTGTCTTTAAGAGGTCTTTCAACGTTTTCATAGGCTGTTGAAACTAATACACCGCCTACATAAAAATTAAATCTAATTCCAACTCCAAAGTCTTTGGAGTAATCATATTCTCCTTTCTCGTGCTGGTTGCTGCTTTCTGCATCTTGCCAAATTTTATTAATACCTGTAGGAATATGTAATTTGCACTTGATTGGTTCCATGAGTTCAAAAAAACCATTATGAGCTTCAAAAGCATATTTGGCAAAATATTTTTCATCATTTACTAAATGCAGGAATGGTTTTGAGTAAGCAATTTCGTTTAAGAATACTGGCTCATCTCCCGGTTGTGCAAATAGGTTGATTGTTTGTGTTATGTAAACCAAAAGGATTATGATCTTATTCATTAGCTATTTTCTTTTTTAAGCATTGCCACTAACGTTTTCGGGCTTGGCGAAGGTGGCAATTTTCACCACAAATGTTGATGCGGAGAACCAATGTTTGATGAACCATCTCGTCCTCAG
>JBIKQC010000360.1:0-5282 GCA_044349855.1 Saprospira sp. | reverse complement strand
TCCTCTAATCGCTTTTACAGCACCCCCGACATCCGCTACGACTATTACGGTTTTCGTCTTGCCCTCTAGTCCCTTAGTTCACCGTATAGGCAGCAGCCTTTGCTGAACAGATGTTTATCCGATTCCTGCGAGGGAAAAATAATTTTTGAGCTTCGCTCGGCTAGTAGCGTGGTCGAACATCGGGCGGAGTTTACTTCGTGAGCTACGCTAGGTTTGTTTTGGGGAATAATCAAAAAACAAAAACAAATTGGTGGATAAACACTGTTTTAAAGACCGTCCTGTTGGTAGCTTTGAGCGAAGAAAGGACGGTTATATTCAGGGAAATCTGCGAATGTATACAAAGAAATTATGCAATAACTCAGCGTTTCTGCAACAACTTCTGCAAATCTTCCAACATCCGCTTCTGTTCTTCCAAATGCCCTTCCATTGCCTCAACATTGATATAGGGTATCTTTTTTAAAGCACAATAAACAGAGAGAGAACCGTCATCTTCTGGCTTTTGACTCTGCAGAATAGCGTTATAGCCCAGGTTTTTGAAATATTCGAAATGTATAGGGTCGTTCACGAAGAAGAAATCATGCGGACTGTTTTTTTTGTCATAATGGATTTTTGCCGCACTTTCTTCAAATATGGAATCGGACATATATTTTTCAATGGAATAGCCTTTCATATTGTTGTGAACGGCTACAATCATTTGTGCATCAGCAAGAAGTGTGTCCAGAATATATTTCGAAAAAATCCTGACCTGTTTTTTGTTCTCGGGCGTAAAGGAATTATAGGTCTGAAGGGTTCTGAAAATGCCGAAATCGGAATAAATTCTGTTGGGATCGAACCAGAAATGTCTTTTATCGTTCATCCAGCCGCCAATCCATCGATTGCCTTTGAACTGCAGTTCTATAAATTTAGCGCTATGCAGTGTAAGCATGCTGTCTATCGCTGTTACGCAGGTATTTTCATTATCGTGCATATTGAAATACACAATACCTGATTTGTCATCCGGATTACGGATCAGAAATTTAATGGGCTCACCGCTCAAATTATAGATTTTTTCATCTAAATGTACGGTATTTCTTACAAAAGAATCCGGAGTTGAAGACATAGCCGAGAGTCGCCCGGGCGATACACAGGCAGTCAGCAGGTTGCAGGTGTAGAGCAGGATGAATGAAACGAAAATCAGTTTATGGAGTTTCATGGTGTTAACTCTGATTTTAAAGAACAGCAATTATTAATAAAATTGAATTTTAGGGGAGTTCTATAAATTATAAATTAGATATTTTTAGGCGGACAAGATTTTAAAAGCGCATTTTACATTGGTAAATGAGCATTTTAAAATTGAAGTCCAATGTATAGGATGAAAATGGAACACAGATCCCTAAACGGGCACAAATTTAAAAGATGTTCACAAATTTATTTGACTTAATTATTGTAAAATCGAAACAGATTCCACTATGCGGCACAGATTATTCAGACCGACAAAATAGCAATTTATAGAACTCCCCTTTATTCTACCAATTTAACCTCGCTTACCCCTAGCAGTGCATTGCTGACAATAGAAGCTTGAGTTCCATCCCCCCAGAGGGTCTGACGCCCCATAAAAAGACCTCTCACCGTAACTTTTTTTCCCTCCATTTGTTCCAATTCTTCTTTTGGGCGAATTCCGGAAGACTGTGTATTGATAGCAACGGAGTGATTATCAGAAAGTATTATGCAGGCCCTACCGGAAGGAGCATAAGTTCCCGGACGCTTAGCTCCGTTTATTTGTTTATAAATGCCGGTTATGGTCACCGATTCACTAAAGTGTTTTTCGAGTTCTTCAAGGGTTTCGATGATCATGAAAATATAAATGTAATTATTTGAATATTAGTCATTTGTATTATTTAAATCGTTTAATTTTTTCTTAAGTTCTTCAATTAATCTGTCCTTTTCAGTGATTTCTTTGTCCTTTTCAGTGATTTCTTTTTCTTTTTCAGTGATTTCCCTTTCCTTTTTAGCAATATCAATTAATTTTTCTTCTAATTTAATTTGATATTCGCCAACATAAGCGTTAATAGTTCTCCATCCTTCCTGCTCGTTTTCAAGCTCTTTTTTTTCTTCCGGATTTGTGCCACTGTGGTGTAGGATATCCGTCATGAGTTTTACCTCTTCAATATCTGTGTCATGAGAAAAAGTTTTTGTGATTTTACTGTCATCTGTAAAATTACTTTGTTCGAAAACGCTCAGTAATTTATCTAAACGGGTTTGATAACGGTCGGTAATTTTATTAACCTGAACAACATAACAATCATGTGTCAGCTTTTCTACAAAATCTGATTTTTTATCTATTATAGTTTTGTTAACCAGGTCAATGTATGTTCTTTCTACTTTTAAACAGGCGGCTTCAATTTCAGGAAGACTGAACCCTAAAACATAAATTGTTGTAATTGGCAGTACCGTTTTTTTATTTTCTACCCGATCTTCTTTTTTGTACTGTTCTCCCAAATAATTTCTAAAGCGCACTAAATCAACAAGATTTCTCACTTTTTGAATTTCAATCAACACTTTTTTATATTCATTATCGGCAGTTTTTATAGTTACAATAAAATCAAGACGAAAGATTGAAACACCTATGGGGCTATTACTGTAAGTAAATTCCTGAGGCATAACTTCAATACTGACAATCTGCTGATCCAACAAGGTGCCAATGAAGAATTTTGCAACTCTTTCATTTTCCATCATCCGCTTAAAAACAACATCGTAAATAGGGTTGGCAATTAACATTGACATATACAAATAATTTTAAAATTAAAATAAATTCATTAAAACTCAAAAGCGCCAATATCCGGATTTGCATCGCGCATTTTTCCCATAATATCACGAATGACACCAATATTTATACCTCCGTTTACCAAAGGTGAAATAATTGTATCAGGAGCATAGGAATAGGTTTCAACATCTTCAAATTTTGGATCTTTATTGATCAGACAATTGGTCAAGCCTGTGCTGAAAGTATCCAATTTCATCAAACAGTTTTCAAAACCATAGTCCCAGGTGGCAGTAGAGCTGAAATATTTGGAAAATTCTACCTCCTCGTTTTTACTTCCGTCGATAACACAGTTTTTAAAATCGGCAATCACATCAAAAAGATTAACACCAATTTCATTGCCATTCCCATCGTAAATAACCTCAAAATCGCGCAGACTGATCGTAGGCTCGCTATGCCCCACAAAAGGATTGGTGCCGTAATTGACCATTGTACAATGTTTGAAATCGTAAATGCCGCCACGGATGGCAATTAATCCAAACTGATTGGAATTTGACAGGATGCTGTTTTCTGCAATAATACTGCCCTGACGGGACAGAATAGAGGAACGGTCGGTGTTGTAAATCTTGGAATTTTTAAGTTCAAGCTTAGGAAAAGGATGGTTATTGGCCAATGAATCGACGATAATTCCATCCACCGCATTGCGGATGATACAGCCGTGAATCTGATTATTTATCGAATTTTTGCTGAGATAGATGCCGCCGTGCTGAAAAGGAAGGTCCTGATAATCTTCTTCCAGACGATGTGTTTTGAATTCTACCGGATTATTCAAATCTCCGCCAACATTGACTTTTAGTGTAGAATTATCTCCGATATATAATGTGGCACGGTCACCCGGACGGGTGGAAGGGCCTCCAAACATGAAAATTTGAGCGCCTCCCGGAATTGTTAAAACCGAGTTGCTGTCGAAAGCAACATAGCCGAATAAAACATAGGGAATATCAGTTCTAAAGGTCAGGTTTTCATTGGTAAAACGGGTCAGATAACCGCGAAGACCGATATAAATAGCATTCCATCCGTAAGCTTCCAAAATTACCCTTTGCGTAGTTCCATTGGTTTCAAAAATAACGGAATCGAGGCGAAGGGCATCTCCAAAATTTGGATCGATACGCACATTAGCAAAAATATAGATACTGTCCTTTGCAGGAATTTCAACGTCATCAACACTTGTTGTCGCCTGTCCATCCACATTGATACGAAAATCGGAGCTGCTTCCTCCGCCCAAACGGATGTTGCTTACTTTTACTGTTTGGTTGTAAGGGTTATATACCTTGAATTTACGGGTTGCCGTACCCATATTGGTAAAAACAGTGTCGAAACGGAGGGTATCTGTTTCGAAAAGGAGTTCAATACCTGCTGTGTTGTTGATACGGTCTTTTCTGCAGGCAGAAAATTGACACAAGAGTATCAGAATAATTAGGGCAGAAGTTATTCTTAAAAGTATATGTTGCATGTTTGTTGTTCAAAATCAAAAATAAGCCCTAAATTTAAGAATTAGTTCAAAGAGTAAAGACTAAAATACATAGGTTTTAAAACTCAGGTTTCAAAAATCTTGTAAACTTCATTATATAGAACGTAAAAATTTGTAATTTTGGTTTGGCAGAAAGGTCAATTACTGAAAATGTCTATTTGATTGTTAAAAAATTTATAACCTAAAAAATATTTATAATGAAATTCTTATCTACTTTATTTTTAGTTTTGGTATGCGTAGGGTTTGTACAGGCACAGTGTACCGAACCTATGAACGACAATAACTTCAGTCAGATTCATGCCGCTGTGGCAGGTATGCAGCAAGGCAAAGAACAGGCGATTAGAGATATAAGTTCTACAAATTGTCTGACAAGCGGGCAGATCGGACTTTTTACCGGTTTGATAGCAGGAGATCAGGCGAAGTACGATTATATGATATTTGCAAAACCCTACTGTTCCGATCCTCAGAATTATGCTAATTTGGGCAATAATATTCAAAATCTTACCCTTCGTCAGCAGTTTCAGCAGCAAATTGCACCACCTGTTGTGCAGCCGCTGAATCCGCAGCATATCCCCAATCATAGTAACAATGCGCTGGCTATTCAACAGCCCCAACAGCAAAGTCAGCCGCAATTGCAAATAAATGAATCCCGACCGCAGCCCATAATTGTTCCTTCACCGATACAGCCTGTAATTCAAAACATACAGCAGGCACAACCAATATATTATCACAGCCCTATTTCAGGTTATAATGGAAGAATCGGCTGTGCAACGCCAATGGATGAAGCGTTATTTATTAATATCTTCAATACTTTGGAAAAAGAAAGTTTTGATAATAAAAAATTGGAACGTTTTAAACTGTTGATCTCCGGAAAATGTGTGAGTACAGATCAGCTTGACAAGCTTTTGGCAAGTTTCGATTTTGAAAACAATAAATTGACAGCGGCAAGATATGCATTGGCTTCTACTCATGACCTTGATAATTATCTTAAAGTAAAAGAAGATTTTACAT
>JBIKQC010000359.1:0-5304 GCA_044349855.1 Saprospira sp. | reverse complement strand
ACTGTTCATGTAAGAGATAAAGACTGATGAAAAAAAGAACGTCTTATTTTTGCAGAGATTTAACAACTTCAGAAGTCACATCCTTGTCTGCTTTGGCATAGATAATTGAAGATCCGTCGGGAGCAGAAAAAATCATATCATAGTTGCGTTCATTTGCATACTTTTCAATCGCAGTGTACACTTTTTCCTGTATAGGCTTCACAAGACTTTGACGCTTTACGAAGAGTTCGCCTTCCGGTCCGAAACGTTTTTTCTGAAGATCGCGTACTTCTTTTTCTTTAGCCACGATTTCATCCTGTTTCTGTTTGCGCATTTCATCGCTCATCAGCACTTCACGTGCCTGATAATCGCGGTACATTTGGTCAATTTTATCATATTCTTTGGCAATCTCCTGACGCCAGCGTTCGGCAATCTCTTCCAATTCCTTTTGTGCTTTTGTGTAATCGGGTATTGACTCCATAATTTTATCCATGTCAACATAAGCAATACGTTGTGCCTGAGCGGCAAATCCTACCAGAATAAAAGCAAGTAATAATAGTATCTTCTTCATAATTTAATATTTTAAGTAAAGAGCAGTAATTTAAAACTTCTTATACTGAACTATCTTACACAAACGTGCCAAAACGTCTGATTGGCAATAAAAAAATCAATTATTAACGAAAATTAACCAAAAAAACAGCCTCGTTACTCAGTAAAAGCAACGAGACTGCGCAAATATAGCACAAATACATATTTATTCAGCTATTTTAGCAATATTTTGTTGATTGACATCTTATTTCTTGAGGCCAATTTCTCTCAAACGTTCGTCCAAATATTCACCTGCCGTAATTGGTTCGTACTGAATTGGATTTTCGGCTGTAATACAGTCTGCAAGGCAGCTTAAATCCATATCGCTGCGCGGATGCAGGAAGAATGGAATAGAAATACGGGGGGTATTCCACAATTCGCGTGGCGGATTTACAACACGGTGAGTGGTGGACTGCAATAGATTGTTTGTGAGGCGCTGAAGCATATCACCAACATTGATAACAATGCTATCCCCCATAGCCTTTACATCTGTCCAATCATGCCCTAGCGGTCGAACCTGCAAACCATCAGCAGAAGCACCAAACAAAAGTGTAATGAGGTTAATATCCTCATGTTCTTCTGCACGGATAGCCGATTTTGGTTCGGAAGTTATAGGGGGATAATGAATAGCCCGCAGAATTGAATTTCCACCCTCGATATGCTTATCGAAATAGTCATGTCTGAGTCCTAAATAAAGGGCAATTGCTTCCAAAAGATAGCCTCCAGATTTCTCAAAAGCACTGTATAAATCTCTTGCCACAGTTTTGTATTCGGGCAATTCATCTACATAAATATTTTCAGGATAATCAGCTTCCAATTCATGTCCTGCCGGAAGTTCCTGTCCGAACTGATAAAATTCCTTCAGGTCACCAACATTGGAATGTTTAGCGTGCTCACGGCCAAAAGAGGTATAACCGCGCTGACCGGCACCGCCTTTAACTTCGTGTTTGGATTTTTTTTCCAAATCCATAGCAAAGAACTGCTCAGAGAGTTTGAAGAATTTATTGACAAGATCGAGCGGAATACCATGATTGGTAACACTGACGAAACCGATTTCAGAAAATGCTTTGCCCAGTTCCTGTACAAACTCTGCCTGCATAGCAGCAGTGCCGTCTACAAATTTGCTGAGATCTACTTGAGGTATACCTGTAGTTGATGCCATTGGAAATTGATGTGGTGAAAGGTGAAAAAATGTCAGAATAACTTTATTAGATAATACTTACAAATCTTAATGTCCGAAAAATAACGAACTTAACAGTTGTTTAAGTCTAATTCTGACAAACTTAATAAAAAAACAATTTATATGAAAATGATTCGGGTCATTTTCTTGAATGAATATTTCAAAAGGCTACTTCTATCAAAAAAATGCCGCCATAAAGGCGGCAATAGTTATGTTTAGTTTAGAACTTTCCTGATAGCTTCGATGTGAACCTTACGCTGAGCAGATGCTTCCGGGCTGCAGATTGAGTTTCTCGGATCGAAGATATTATCACTTATTCCGACAGGCGATTGAGACTCTCCTATCGGTAAATCTACAAATCTAATACGGCCGTTTTGTACATATTTCTTAAGCGCGCCATTATTAAAAGCACTTATTTGATTTTTTAAACAGGAAATACGTCTTTTTGCAAGATTGACGTTGTACAGTGTTGTAGACCTCGGACTGCAGAAACCTCTGACCTGAACTTCAAGAGCTGCACCCCTTTCGAGTACAGACTGCATCATAGTCATAAATTCATTCATACGCTGAAACTCTTTATTGACAGTCTCGTCAAAGAATTTTTTAACTTTTTCCTGAGCCATGCCTTTTTCTTCTATACCTTTAAATTGTGCCGCATATTCAGAAATATAAAGATCTTTCAATGACAGGAAGCTGTTGTAAGCTTCAGTATAGGTTGTTTTTGTTACAATTGATGTTGTATTTGAATCCGGCTCATCATTATGAAAATAAAGGGTAAGCGGCAACATCTTATCCAAATCATCAAATGTTGGAAGTGGAGTCGGAAGTGGTGTTGGGTTTGGTGTTGGGTATGGTGTAGGGTCTGGTGTAGGGTTTGGTGTTGGGTTTGGTATTGGTGTCGGCTCTGGTGTAGGATCTGGTGTAGGATCTGGTGTAGGATCTGGTGTAGGTGTCGGCTCCGGTGTAGGATCGGGTTCTACGATAGGATCGGGTTCTACGATAGGATCGGGTTCTACGATAGGATCAGGTTTTACAATTGGGTCCGGTTCTACAATTGGGTCAGGAGTTGGGTCAGGATCAACAGACACAATTAGGTCAACCGGTCTACCCGGCTCAATTTCAGTCGGAAGCACCAATGCATAGATATCATTGCAGCAGGATTCTCCGGTTAAAATTTTTGAACCCGGACGGTTGCTGGAAAAATAACCAAAAGTATCGACCTGAGGAGAAATGAAAAAATACAGGTCATTGGCAGCGCTGTTAAGCGGCACACCTATATTAAAGGGTTCAGTCCAAACACCATTCTCTTTTTTGGATTTGAAAATATCATAGCCACCAAGTCCTGGGTGCCAGGTAGAGCTGAAATAAAGCGTTTGAGAAGTCTGATGAAAGAACGGACTTGCCTCTCTTCCTTCAGTGTTGATAACAGTACCCAAATTTTCAGGTTTGCCATACTTATTATCTCCTTCGTAGGTTACCATATAAATATCCTCTGCTCCGGAACTCCCTTTACGGCTTGATACAAAGTAGATAACTTCTTTGTTCAAAGAACTGTCAAAAGAGACATTAGCATGAGAATTGGTGCCGTCTTTTGAATTAAAAGGCAATTCTTTACCTTTACCCCAGGGTTTATTTTTTCCGGTTCTTTCTGATACATATAATTTACATACCATTTCAAAATTAGCATCCTTTTCACAAACAGAATAGTAAAGACGTTTTCCGTCGGGACTTAAAGTAGAGTTACCGACGTTCTGGTATTTTTGGTTCAGCCCGCTCAAAAGTGCGCCTTTTTTCTTTCCCCCTTCTTTAGCTGTCATAAGCTTACCGTAAAGGTGCATTTTGGTTGGGTCATCGGCACTCATCCTACGATTAGTCTGCGCTTCAAATTTGAGAGAAGAATAGTAAAGGTCACCATCTACAAGGTGTGGTGCAAAATCCGAATAAGCTGTATTTACATTCTCCCCGATATTTTCTACGGAAACTCCTTCTATAGGACGTTCATAAATTTCAAGAGCCAAATCACAAGATTTAATCTCCTGTTTGGCATTTCTTACCAGATCTACCTGTACTTTTGAACTTTCAAAAGCTGCAACAAATTTTTCAAATTCATCCTTGGCAGGCTGATATTTCGCGTTATGTTTTAATGTATAAGCATAATAAAAAATGGAAGTTGGGTACTTTTTCTTTTCTTCAATGTTTTCTACTACCTTTTTATAATATTTTTCAGCTTTATAGAAATTATAGGACTGCCGGCAGGATTCAGCATATCTAAAATAAGCCTCTACTGATTTTGTTTTATTTTTTTCAAAGCCATTTTCTTTAAAGGCCAATTCATAATTTTCAACTGCAGTAAAATAGTCTCCTACTTTGTAAGCTTTTTCGGCTAGTTTCAAATTATTCTGGGCAAATAGGAATTGAGCCCCAAGAAAAAAACACAACAATAAAGACAAAATAATTCGCATAACTAATACAATTATGGTTAACGTATTGAAAAACTAATAAAAAACTAGTTAGCAAAGATAATATTTTTCTAAGTACAAATATTTATACTTTACAAAATATTATGCTGTAATTATTTTTCAAACAACAAACTCAAGTCTTTAAATGCTTTAAATTCCAGCGCATTACCCGATGGGTCATAAAAAAACATGGTAGCCTGCTCACCTATCTGCCCCTTAAATCTAATATAGGGTTCGATAGCAAATTTAATATTATAGGCTCTCAAACGGGTTGCCAAAGTTTCCCAATCCTCCCAATTTAGAACAACACCAAAATGGGGGACCGGAACCTCGTGACCATCTACTGCATTGCTGTGAGTCTGAGGGTTTGCTTTGAAAAATTCAGGTTTTACATGAATAACAAACTGATGTCCGTAAAAATCAAAATCAACCCAAGTATCTGAGCTTCTGCCTTCAGTGAAACCCATTATTTCCCGATAGAAAAATCTTGTTTCGACAATTTCTTTGACTGGAACCGCCAAATGAAAAGGCATTATTTTATTATTCATTTAATCTTGATTTTTTGTTACCCTAAATAGGAATCTATTATTCGGGTTTACTTAATTGATTATCCAAACGTTGCTGATCAAAAATCCTCTGCCGAAGAATTCCATTGTATTCTAATGCCCTTTGAAGTCCCATTTTATAAGCCTTTTCCGACCAATCTACTGCAGAATTAAGGTCGCCCAACACTTCATTGGCTACTGCCAAATTGAACATTGCCCTACGAGCAGTTTTTGGATTTGCATCATTTGAAAGCGGTTTCCATATTTTTGCAGCTTCATTCCAATTATTTACTCTGGCCAATTTTCGTGCGAGCTTCATATCGGGGGCACCTTTTGCGCTTCCATAATACTCACGGTTCACCCAAAAAAGTGCCGGAGAAATTCTGGTAGCATATAAATTGCCAACTACATTCCCAATATCTTGTGTCATTCTTTCCTGGCTTGGCAAACGGCTTACTGCCTGTTCTTTGCTGCGACCTTCCTGATTAAAATTAACAGTTTCAACCATGCGGTACTGATCTACAATAGCACCATCAGAAGCACGATATAAACG
>JBIKQC010000358.1:0-5305 GCA_044349855.1 Saprospira sp. | reverse complement strand
TCAAATTACAGAAATCAGGACAGTTGACCAAATTATAAGTAAAGATAGCAGTAGTAGAATCAGTACAACCGCTTGTATCAGTTACAACAACTGTCCATGTATCACCATCACGAACTGTGAAGCTAAAAGGAACACTTGTCGGAGAACCAGCAAGGGTAAATGTACCGTTACCGTTACCGCTTGTGCCGCTTACAGTAATAGTGTACAATGAACCGTTAGAAGCAGGATAACCGCCGGAAATACTAATAGTTGCTGTAGCAGAATCACCTCCAGGGAAGCAGGTATAAACCGTGCTGTCGATAGGTGAGGGGCTGATTCTTACAGGGTCAGTAATACAAGGATCATTACAGAGAGTTGCATTTACAACAATTGTTTCAGAACAGCTTGAACCGTCAGTGACAACAATTGTATAAATATCGGCTGCAGGAATTTGGAAAGTTACAGCAACAGCATTAGCTGTAGTTCCCGTAATTGTGTCACCCAAAGTATTGGTGATAACATAACTGAAAAGACCGCCATTATATGCAGGAAGTCCGCCACTTGGCGTGAAAGTAATTTCGCATACCTGTGGATCATAGAAACTGCTGACATTTATATCCTGCAGGAATACTACTGGAGCACCGTTTTCAATACTTGCACTCGGACAGATAAGCTGTCCCCAAGTAGTGTCATTATCAGCTAAGGCTGATACATAATATACTGTGTTGAACAATGGATTTCCGAATGAACCGGAACCGTTGGTATTATTGACAAAAACTCTTGGACCAAAACGCAACGAGTCGATATAAGTGAAACCTGATCCGGCAAGCGGACTGGGTATGCTTACTGCACTGTGCATGACATAACCTGTATCGAGACAGCCGGGAATATCAGTAGTAGAAAGTCCTAAAGGATCGAGCATAATGCTTGGGAAAATACTGTCGCCAAAACAGATAAATGCAGTGTCATTGCTGTTGAATCGGATAGTGTCACCCAATTCAGTTTCATATTGAGAATCACCTGCATAAACTTCGATCTCGTCGATATACTCGATAATGTACTGACCCTGATCACCTGGAGAACCGCCGTCGATCTGCAATGCATAAACATCACCGGGTGTCAGACAGCAGATGCTGAATGTTGTACCGTTAAAGTCGGTAGAACCTGCAAACAGTGGTGTTAGACCGGGACTCAGACGGGTACCGTCAACAGTAAAGGTGGCAGGGGCCAAACCGCCATAACAAGTAGCACCGTTTAATAAGTCATAAACAGCAAAATTCAAACGTTGCATTCCAATATAAGCACGCAGGCGAATTTCAATAACACCGCTTGAAGGCACAACAAAGTAATGCCATACGGTCTGATCCGCACGCAAGGTAGGATTGGCATTGGAAACCGGCTCGCCGGCTAATTTTTCAATACAGGAACGAACATTTGTTCCGGCAACTGCCTGGAAAGAAAGATTCTGGCCGACAGCTTCAACAGGAATTCTGTAAATTGTATCCTGCATGGCAAGACAAAGGATGTCATTTCCCGGAGGATTCAGTAAAGGATCTGAAACGCTTGGATCATAAAGCCAGGTCTTAATATTTTGAGAGCTGAGCGGTGTAAGGTTATCCGATGGGTCAACCATCGCATAATAATTATAGCCCGGCTCCAAGCAGGATTGCTGAATAATTGCACTAAACTGAGAATTGCCAAAAAAACCATTCAGACCACCATCTGCGGCTGCAATATTGCTAAGATTGGCACAGGAATAATCGGCAGGAACACCCGGAGCAAAACGGCTGTCATAGCCAAAGAATGCTGAGTTTTCACTGTAGATTGCACTTTCGTAGTCAGTTTCAAAATAGATACGTCCGCTGTTCGGTGCCACGAAGTTAGTCCATACCGATTCATTCATTGTGCCGTTGTTGGCAGCAGGGTGATTGTAATCGTATGCGTGATACTGATTTGGATTGGAACTTGTATGCTGTTGACCGGTTTCGCCGAAATCATTACCACCATCATAAGCGCAGCCAAAATTAAGTACCCGTGTAGCAGGAGAGCTTGCGCCTGAACTTACTGCAGTTGTATTGATGGCAGAGCTTGGAGAAGTGCAGGGCAAATCTTCCACATTTGGTGGAGTGCCTCCCAAAGCATTAATTCGAACCTGATAAAAACCCCTGGTACCGCCGTTGTCAGCTGTCAGCTGAACATAGTAAGTCTGACCTGGGTGCAATTTCTGGTAGCTGAAAGGAGATATAGGGTCGCAAGCTGCAAGGGTAATTTCAGCCTCAGGGTCAATTCCCAAAAAATCAGTACCATCTGAAAATTCTACGTGGGAAAGATATTCAAATTTGTTTTTTATAAGTGCCAGTGTAGGTATTTGAACGCCGGTAACACAGCTGTTTCCATCTGATGCATGATAAATTTCAAAATAAGTTCCAAAATCTGTGCCGCTTAGATCTGTTGTAATTTCAACCTCACCGCCTGGAGGAGCGACAAAAGCAAACCATACAGAACCATTGGACGAAACATCACCACGATGAGGCTCATTCAGTTCTAATGTTGCTGTAGGGCACCAACCATAAGTGTAAGTGGTGTTTACATTTAGAAGGGGTGTACTGCAAATTGCATCTGGAAGGTAGTTAACTACGAGTGGCAAACGAATTACCTCAAAAGTGATTGTATAAGTTTGTGTTCCACAGCCACCGCCTGTACCGGTAGTTGAAAAAGTTTGAGTTGTAGAACCCGGGGCTGCAGGAACTGCAATACTCACATTCTGATTGGCAGAGCTGAGGTCTTCATCCAGTGAATTTCCGAAAAGACTTATTGCTGTAAAAAAGTCATTTTCATAAGCCCGCCAATCAAAATTCATTGAGGTAGGAATATCTGCAGGACAAACATAATCATGGTCGAAGAAAATTCCATCATTTTGCGGATTTATATTGCCACTTGGCGCAGTGATTGTCCAAGGGCCATTGTTACCGTCAATTCCGGCATAATTAACTCCACCGAGAATACCTGCGGCGTAGGGATTGTTGTTTACAAAACCCAATGTGTTGTCCACCGTATTAAATTCAAATACAAAATCACTGTCTCCTGAAAGGAAACCGTCGCAGTCAATATTGCTCTGAACAGAACAACTCAATAAACGTACCTGTATTCTTGCTTGTGAATACAGTGTGCTTTGTAGGACAAATGAAAATAACATCATTAAGACACTGTATCGTATCCATTTGTAAGCATGCGTCATAAAAACCAATTTATTTAAGAATATTATATGATAATATTTTATTTTTTCAATTAGATCTACTTTGTATTTTAAAAATTGTAATCTTTAGTAACTCTGATAAATAGTTATAAATCAATTTAAAAATCAGGTTACCAAAACTGAAAACAACTATTTAGTTTACAAAATAGCATTCTAAGCAACTAAGTTAAGAAAAAATTAAAGTTCTGCACATTTTTACAAATAATTTTGTTCTTATATGAATTGCTTTCGTTCATAGTAATACAGAAAGGTATTTTTTGCAGGGCTTTTACTATATTTGCTTCGTTTTTCTCAAAAAAATTACTAACATTGCCTAAAGATTATCAGATTTTAGATTTTCAGATTACAAGTCTGAGTTCTATCAGATATTCTGACAATCTGAATTCTGACAATCTGACAATCTCAAAATGAACATACTGAACGAATACGATATACGCCAGACCGGCAACTTGGAACTGCTTGCAAAACAGGTGGTTGAAGGTTTTATTATAGGTCTGCACAAGTCACCTTTTCACGGTTTTTCGGTTGAATTTGCCGAACACCGAATCTATAATCCGGGTGAAGCCACTAAAAATATTGACTGGAAAGTCTTTGCACGAACCGATAGGCTTTATTCTAAACAGTATGAGGAAGAAACCAATTTGCGTTGCCAAATTGTAATTGACGCATCTTCTTCCATGTATTTTCCCGAAGCGCCCGTTAAAAAAGGTCAGCCTTTTGCCAATAAAATAGCATTTTCTTCATTGGCAGCTGCCTCTATCATACATTTGTTGCAGAAACAGCGAGATGCTTACGGCCTCTCAGTTTTTGGCGAAACACTGGAACTGCATACGCCCTGTAAATCTAGTACGCAGCATCGAAATATGATTATGTCGCAACTTTCCGGTTATTTGGATAATACACAACGTAATAAAGGTACTAATGCTGCACAATGTCTGCATCAAGTTGCAGAGGCAATTCACCGACGTTCACTGGTCGTAATCTTTAGTGATATGTTTGAATCCTCTGAAAATCCGGAAGATCTTTTTTCTGCTTTACAGCACCTTAAATACAATAAACATGAGGTGATCATGTTTCATGTAGTTGACAAACAACATGAAATTGATTTCGATTTCGATAACCGCCCTTATATTTTTGTGGATCTTGAAACCGGAGAAAAAGTAAGACTACAGGCCAATCAAGTAAAAGATTATTACGTAGAACAGGTTCAAAAATACAAACAACAGCTTAAAATGAAGTGTTTACAATTTAAAATTGACTTTGTAGAGGCGGATATAAATGAGGGATTTAAACAAATATTGATGCCTTATCTGATGAAACGCGGCAAACAGTATTAAATATTTAGTATTTAGTAGAGGGTAGAGAGTAGAAAGTACTTGATCATTGTGCTCCTAACTCATTATACCCGGCTCTTTTCGTTTCACAGTCCTTCCGCATCTCTTTGATCTTTCGTTTCACGGACCTCCGGTTCAACTTTTACCTTATTTTATAAATGAAAAAACATATCGTATTGTTTCTTGCTGTTACAGTGGCATCCTGTACTTATACAGAAAAAATTAAAGATGGTGAAACTGCTTACGATAGAAAACAGTTTTCTATTGCTATTCCTATGCTGACTAAGGAGTACAAAAAGGCTAAAACAACACAGGAAAAAGGAAAAAAATCTTTTCAGCTGGCAGAATCCTATCGACGTACCAACCAGTACGATAAGGCTGCAGAATGGTTCGCCATTGCTACTAATGAACGCTACAATGCAGATGCTCCTTTGAAAAATGCGCAGATGCTGCAACAGGCGCAAAAGTATGAGGAGGCTATAGCTGCTTACCGCACAGCAGGCCGAGATGCCGGAAATTCCAATAAATACTTAGAACAGATTGCAGCTTGTCGTCAGGCAAAACAATGGCAATCTGATGCACCAAATAATGAGTTTTTAATTGAAACCCTACCAATTAATAACTCAGCAACAGATTTTTCTCCAATTATTTTAAATAAAGACCAGATAATTTTTTCTTCGGATCGTGCCGAAAGTGATGGTAAAGACAAATACAAATGGACAGGCCAAAAATATTT
>JBIKQC010000028.1:0-17585 GCA_044349855.1 Saprospira sp. | reverse complement strand
GTCTGTTTTATCTCCTTTTTCAAATATTCAGGACTGATCACCTGCAGATAATCGCCATGAGACAGCAGTTCCATTACAAAGTCATGGGTAATGCAAAGCAGCAATTTCACCCGCAATTCATCCTCATTATCGGCAAGGATTAGCTGTGAACCGTGCAGCGGCAATGATTTAATATATTTTCCCTGAACAGGGTCAAATGAAAGGATAATTTCTTCAGGTTTATCTTCTTTCGGACTGATAATTCCAAAAAAATGACGGTAGTATTCATTAGCATTAAAATCCGCCGGGATATTAAATTTCCGGTTTGAAATTTCCAAATCGCTTATTCGGTCCAGTGCAAAACTTTTCATTTGCCCATCTTTTAAATCTTTGGCCAATACATACCAGCGGTATTTGAATTCTTTGAGCAAATAAGGTTCAACTGTCCGATTGGTCAGGCCATCTTCCCAGTATTTTTGATAGACAAATTTAATCTGAAACCTGTTCTTAATGGCATGAAGCAGTCCATAGAGATGCTCAGTGCCCTGCGGACCCCGATTTTCGAATTGAATATAATTACTTAAACTATCATTGATTTTTAGGGCATTAATAATATCAAATGCCTCCAAAAGGCGTTCATTTCCGGTCTGCTCTTCTTCGGTATTGATATGATAGATATTGGTTGATTTATCGCACTTAATATCAATGTTATATAGACTTCGGATCTCATTTAAATCCCGCTGAAAAGTTCTTTTACTAATTGTAAAATTATAGCCCTGAATTTCAGATTCAATTTCCAGATAATCATTAATTTCCTCAAAAGTTGCCGGACGTTTCCGCAATTTTTGAATAATGAGGGAGTAGCGTCCTATTGATTCCCGTTTTGACATATTCTATATTTTATGAAATCCGATATTTGGTTTATTCTGGACTAAAGTTTCCTCATTGCAAAATTCAAGTATATCATTATACATTGCTGTTTTACCCTGAATGATTTCGTAAATTTCAATTTTTCTATAGATATTCTCAATCTGTGCGCCTGAAAAATCGAAAATTTCTGCCAGAGAGTAGCATTGCTCCATACTTAAGAAACTTAGTTTTGATTTCCAAATTTTTGCTTTGATTGATAGTTCGGGTTTCTGAAATTTTATTTTAAACAGAAATCGTCTTTCAAAGGCCTTATCCAGATTGCTTACAAGATTTGTTGTAGCAATCAGTATTCCTTCAAAGTTTTCCAGTTCTTCAAGAAGAATGTTTTGAATAGCATTTTCAGTCTGCCCAGCTCTTGAATCTCCAGTTTCCTTTCTTTTGGATATGATTGCATCTGCCTCATTAAAAAGTAAAATGGGTGTCTGATCGCATACATTCGCAAAGGCATTATAATCTGTAAAGATTTTTTTTATAATTTTTTCACTTTCTCCGAACCACATCGATTTTGACTGACTGATTTCAACTTTCATGAGCTCTCTGCCGGTTTCTTTTGCCAATTGTTTTACAATCTCAGTTTTGCCTGTTCCCGGCAATCCGTGCAACAACACCGTAATCCCTTTAGGTAAATTTTTGTCAGTCAGCCTTTGCTGTGTGTCTGAAAACTTTGGTTCCTGCAGCAACTCTTTCAGCAGAAAGATTTGACTCATTTCTTCATTACAGAAAAATAATTCTTTGAATGGAATATCGTCAGGAGATATGATATTGTCTTTTTTCTTTTTGGTTTTGAATAGGCTAATTCCGCAGTCTTTGAGTAAATCGAAGGAAAACGGGGTAAGTTTTATCTCTGTATTATTAAAAAATCTTGCTTCAAAAATTTCAGCTAATTTAAGTTTGAGCAGGTCATTTTCTTGGGTATAAAACTCCATCAGATATTTAATTCTATTTTCTGCTTTTTGATAAAATCCTTCCAAGGTTCTTCCAAGGTCAATAGATTCAAATCCTGAAACAGTTTTCCAGATAAGATGCAAATAAAGCAAACTGTCTTCAATTTTGAGATCGAATTGATTGATTCTATTAATTAAGGGAAAATGCAGGTGACCCTGAATCAATTCTTCTGTTTCTGAAAAAAGTTCTTTCGTTGTTATTTCATTATCATCACGTTGCTGTCCTAAACTGTAAAACTTCTCAAGCAGGGTGATTATATCACTTATCTCCTCCTTCAGTGTATCCGGGAGATAGCAATTCTGCAATATTGCATCCAGAATTTTATCATTAATTGAAAATTGATCCTGATTGGCATCGTGTTTTTTTTTTCTTCTTTTAAGGATTCCAATATTGTGCAAGGCCGTAAAATCATCATTATAATGCAATATTTTAATAGGACTGCAGTCAAAATATCTGATCAGATCGTCAAAATCAATACTGCTCCTTTTGAAATTCAATGTAAATATAATTGAAGTAAAAAGTGCCTGATTTTTGCTTACTCTGAAGTATTCAGCAAGGAAAGTCAGTTCCGCGTCCATTTTTTCAAAAAATGCAGCTTCGAGTTTGCAGTCATCAGCTCCTTCATAGACTTTGCTGATGTTTTCAAGTACGTTAAGTTTAATGTTCTGTTCCATATCGTTATATTTTTTATAAAGATAGGGAGGGGTGGCGACAGGATATGTCGTTGAAAAATTAAATATTAATCCTTTTTGTTTAGGGTAGTTAGGTATTCTTCTAGGTTGTCGATAGTGATGGGAATTAAGTTTTCATTTGTGCCTTTAATATCATCAAATTGATTATTCACTTCATCCCATTTTCTTAATTTATTATGCCATTGCGAAAAACTAAATTTTAAATTTTTATCACTAACTAGATTGAATACAATATCTTCCCCAATGAATAAAACATTGTCCCCATCAATTTTTTGTTTAGTTTCAATTATATTATTATTTTTTAACAATTTACAGAGTGTCTCATTAAAAGTAGTTAGAAAAATCTTTGTTTGATAGCCTTTGGGATATAGCCGTATTATTCCATAGTATTCATTAATTCTGCTTTCTTTCCAATAATTATCTTCAATAATAAATTTAATCACTCCATCTTGAAGTAATTGATCCTTTATAGTTTGATATTTAATCTCTTTTAATTTTTTAGGCGGAATAGAATGTAATTCAACTGAATCAAGAATTTTATTGACATCTTCAAAATACGTAGTACCTGTTAACAAACGTTTACATGAATCAGCAGTAGTGCTAAATATTGTGGATTCATAAATTTTATTCCAATCCGAAATATTTCGAACAAGTGCAGTTATTATATCAGTCTTATATTCATCTTTCACACCCTTCGCAACAAAATACTCTTTTGTCTTTTCAAATCTGCTATCAAATTTACTCCAATCATAAGTATCCACAACAGTTCGGAATAAAAAGCGGATGGCACCTTTGAAAAAGGCATGTTGTTCGGCTTCAATAATTTTTCTCTCCCACTCTCCTGAACTGTCATTTTTGATTTGAATAGCTTTTTGAATCTCTTCTTTCATCTGTTCTTCAGCAAAATCAGATTTAATATCTGTTTTCTTTTCTTTCAAAAATTCATAAATATCAGCAGCTCCTTCAGCTAATTCATCTATCAAACGCATTGCACCTATCATTCCAGATTCAGCATTGGAATTTTCAACAATATTCCATACAACTCGAACCCACTGTTCCAGTGATTTATCATTTTCTTTGTATTCCCCCTTTTCAAAATATCGGCAAATAGCATAAAAAACAACTCTTTGGACTTGTGTTATTTTATCAATGGTTCCATCTTCTTTGTATTCCGGGATAAATTTGAAATTTGGTGTTTTATCCCAATGAGGTAGTAATAATAGATTTGTATTATCTGATTTCTTGAAATGATCAAATATTTTCGATAATCTCTCAAAAGTTTCAATACCAAAAACTTCTTGTTCTATAACATTCTTTGGACAGTAAATTGCAAAGTCAGTATAAGATTGCTCATCCTTCAATAAGGATTGAAATGTCTTATTGTTTTTTTCGAAATCTTCTCCTTTGAATATATAGTCAGACTTTTCATTTTCTTTTTTAGTTTTAGCTGTTATCAATTCATTCAAAAAGAATCGGTTAAAAAAGGCAAAATAGATGTCATCTATTTTATGATCCTTGGATTTGAATTTCCAAAAAAGGTCTGTCCAATCAGTGTCTAATTTATGTGCGAAAGTATCTTGAGGACTTTTACCCTTATCAAAATTAAGTGTTTCAATATGTCTTACTAAATCTGCCTTAAAATTTTCAAATGGGGTCAAAGCTTTGCCGCGGGCATTCATTTTTATGTACAGATCGTCGGATAATTTTAATTCGTCCAATGGCAAATAGTGGAATTTGATAGGGCAATTATCAGCTGTCAGTAATTCCCAGTATTTTTCAAATTTACAGTTATTGTCAAACAATTCTTCTATACCGTCAATTATTTCATTTTTCTTGGCATCTTTTAATGTTGTTCCGCCAAGCATATTCAACATAGCTTGAATAGTTGGATCCTGTTTCCAGGCACTATAAAACCAAGTTTGATTTTCAATAGCATCAACAACAACTTTATCATTAGTCTCTAATTCAAAATCAACTAATTTATTACAAAATTCACGCGAAGTCACCCTTGTTTTGTATGTGAATTTTTTGAAATTTTCATTATTCTCGGTTAATTTACCTGCTTTGTTGGCAATATACCAATGTAAAAGCCAGAGTGTTGTTAGTCGCTGCTGTCCGTCCAGAGGATTTACTGTACTGTCTACATCTGTTCCATAGACAAAGTCAAGTTTTAAATCCCGGCTCTCAGGATCAGCTAAACGCAAGTCCAATACTTCTTTCAAGTCTTTAAGAAACTTTTCCCTCAATTTTTCTTTTCCGATTCTGCCTTGTGCATAATCGCGTTGTATAATTGGAATTTCTATGTTTTTGTCCACTAAGAATTTCCAAAAACTTGTTTCAATATAGTCCGCCATTTTGTTATTTTTTAAGGAATTTTTCCAATGTTTCTTCTATGTTGTCTAGATAAGCCTTTGCATCAGTTCTATTCCACTCCCTAAGATTATTAGTTTCAACAGAATAATATTTTAAAAATAAATTTTTTGTACAGGGTGGTATAAAAGCGATCTGACCTTCAATTACTTTAGGTTCTAATTCATCATTTATAATTATTGATTTTCCTTGATCTTTCCCTATAATAGCTCTGCGTTTGGAAGAGAAAATAGAATTTCCATAACTTCGATTTGTCGATGCGTCAAGAAGAGCTAAATTCCAAATTTTATCCTTTTCTTCATCATCCATCTTATCAGACTCATCAATTTCAAGGGCGATTATTTTATCATGTAACTCTTTAAAGTTTGGGCCATTTTCATCTTCCTTTAAATTGATAAACTTTTTAATGTCATTTTTTAATTCATTATTTAAATTTAATACACCTCCAACTATAGTTGTTTTTAACCATTCCTTTTGAGATTTAGCATCCTCTAATTGATTCTCAGTATTTGAATCTATATGTTCTACATCCCAATCTTCTTGTTTAAATAAATGAAAGGCAAACTTATAAAAAACAGGTAATTTATATTTGCTATTTTCTTCTAAAGTTATATTTTGATTGACTATCGTTAAAATATTATGGAGGAGTAAAACTGAACGTACCCGACCATCTTTATATACTAAACTAGACAAATCGGAAGCATTATTTATACAAATTTTTCTGGAAATAGAATGAACTATCTCCTCTTTAAAAATTTCTTTATTAGGAGATTTATTCCACTTATCCAAAATTTCAATCAAACTCATTTTTTGTTCAATCAAAAAACCAATATGATGGTAATACTCCAAATCATTAAACCACTCATCAAATGTTTTGAAAATTGACTTTACAATTTGCCAGCATTTTAAGACATTGTCATACTTCTTGTCCCCTTTATTGTTTTTAAACCATAAATAAAAATATCTGAAAGTTCTATCCTTATCAGAACCAAGTTCTTCTTCTTTTTGCTTTTCTGTGAGTGAGGGCTTTAGCATATCTTTCTCACAGATTAAATCAAAAATAAAATCAATCCGTGTCGGCTTGTCATAACCTACTTCATTCAAAAAAAGCCAAAACTCATCATTTTGAAGCATGTATTCTATATTATCCCACTCAATTGCTATTTCCTGTTGGAGTAGTCTAATTTTATGAGAATCTCCTTCAAAATTTGAGCTATTTAAAAACAGGGCCTTTATGAGTTCTGCATTGGTCAGCGGTATTTTGCCAATATTCAACCTTGTAAATATTTTTATTGGTTCAGCCTCTTCTGTTTGATACCAAATAAATTTGACCTTTTCAAGTAATGTATTTAAAAATTCATTTTTATACTTTTCATCTTTATCTATAAACCAATTATGTATTGTATGTTTTGCTTCAATAATATGGTAAAAGTCAATATGATCAAGTTCAGGGCTTTCACCAGTCACCTTTGAAAAAATATCGGTCACACTTAAATTTGTTTCGATTTCAATATTTTTTAATTTTGACTCTAAAAACCGTTTACTATTTTTTCTAGTTTTATAATCAATAGTATAATATAAAAGTGATGGATTAAGATATGATAGAATTACATAAATAGTAGTCAATCTCTGCTGCCCATCAATGACCTCCCATCTACCTTGAAGCAAATTTTTTACATCTTGTATAGATTTTGTTTTATTTTTGTCCTGAATTTTACTTAATAAGTCTTGATCTAACGATTTTACAACTAATGGTTGAATACAATAAAATCCGTCCTTTTTATCCGTGATAAACTCTTCTATATCACCCAATAAATCCTTTACTTGCGGTTCAGTCCATCGGTAACCTCGTTGATAGGCGGGAATAAAAAAGTTCATACCCTTTAATTCTTCGATAGGTTTTACAGTTAAACTCATCTTTCTAGTTTTTTAGCTTTGACAATCGGATTGACAAATAATTGAAGTATTTGCTATTTCAAAACAACATACTTCATATATTTCACATAAACAAGTATTCGTATAAAATTTGAAATTTATCACCATTTAAATACTTCAAAATAAATAGTTTCTATTTCTCACTAATATGCTCTCCATTGTTATGAAAAATAGCATTCTCAGCATCCCATTTTAGCCTGACATCTTCCACAGCGTCATTGCTTTTTGCAAATATAATCTCGGCTATACTTCTAAGGTCATTTCCTTCTTCATCCTCCAAAATCTGATAATATCCGGGTCGATAAAGGAAACAGACAACATCGGCATATTTTACTATATCAGGATTGAGATCCGACAACTGCGGTCTTTTATCAGCTCGCTCTTCTACTTTTCTACTCAATTGTGAAAGTACAAGAATTGGAATGTCTAATTCTTTAGCCAAATTATTTAACGTATACATAATTAGTTCAATGGAATTACAATTTTCAGCCTTTGTTTTGATATCAATTAGCTGCAGATAATCAATGATAATTAATTCAATCTTCTGTTGTGATTTCAGCAGCCTGCATTGCTCGCATAAATCAATTAAAGAGTAGCCCTCACAATCATCAAAAAACATTGAAGTTTTACTTAATTTCGGATATAGATTATACAAAATTTTTCGATCCGAAACATCACATACATTTTTTTTAAACCTGTTTACGGCAATTCCAGTTTCAATAGAAACAAAGCTTTCGAAAAGCTGCATGCTCGATAATTCAAGGGTAAAAAATGCTATTGGATTTTTTTGTTCAAGAACTATATTCCTACAAATAAAAAGCGCCAAACTTGTTTTCCCTTTTCCCGGTCTTGCCGCTAAAACAGTCAGATTACCGGTACTTAAAAATACCTGCTGATCAAGTTTCTCAAAACCTGTTTTCAGAACAGAATAATTAGGACTATTGGTTGAGATTGCTTCTTGAAATTCTTTTGTTAGCTCGTCTAAATTTTTTGCACTCATTTTTTTGGTATTAATTTAAGTTTTAAATGCTAGACCTTCCCCAAATGCCGCAAATACAGCTCCGCACAAGCCTTCGCATCACTCAGCGCATCGTGGTGATTTAGTGGAATATCATAATAACGGCAGAGATCTGCCAAGCCTTTGCGGTAGATGCGGTAGGTACAAATTTTATCAAAATAAGGCGTCATCATATCATAATAGGCCAGTGTATGCTCCAGTACCGGAAAGTCGAAAGCCAGTCCGTTATGAGCAACGACAGTCTGATTATTGATAAAGGGTTCTATTTTATGCCAAACCTGATCAAAAGTGGGGGCCTTTGCCGTTGTTCGGGCATTGATACCATGTATTTGGGTAAACCGCCACCAATAATAGTTATTTGGCGGTTGAACCAGCAGATTCAGCTCGTCGGTGATAATGCCGTTTTCGACTCTGACGAGTCCAACCTGACAGATACTGTGGCGGTATCCCTGTGCCGTTTCAAAATCAATGGCGGTAAAGTTTTCCATATTTAGTTTATTATTATAATGCCGGAGCGTGTTTCCCTTTAGCTACTCCATCAGGATGTTTCATGCATGTCATAGATGTTAGACCTTGTAAAGTTTGTTGTTTTGTTCCACAATATTTGCAGGTGTACTGTGCTTTTTCACTGCCTTCATACAATTTGTGTTTCCCTTTGTTAGGTCCATTTGGATGTTTCATACAATAACTGGAAGTCAGCGCCGAAACACTTGCAGATTTAGAACCGCAATATTCACAATAAAAATTAGCCATGATTGTATTTTTTGAATTTATTTATGCCTACTCTATATAGTTTTCGGCTACCCTTCTTTATCAAAAGTATTTAGGGACTCGGCCAATTCATGTCGCAAACTAATTTAATTTTTATTTTTTTTACTAATTTTGTATAAACTACTAAAATATAAACTTATGCAGCAGCGATTTACCTTCCTACTGATCAGCATTTTCTGCTTTATATTCCAACTGCAGGCGCAGCTTCCCGAAATCCGATTCATGTGCGGATATGATCAGGACGCAATTCTTAGCACCACAAAAGGCACTCGACCTGCCCCTAGGGCCTATCTCGATACTTTGTATATTCGCCGACACCTAGATAATTTTGCAGACGGGGCCTCTTATCTCGTACCAAAAGATGTTCTCGACCGATTTGGTCGCGACCGCCTTGGCCGTAACGACGGACAATTTGTGATGGCTAAACCTGAAATGGATGCCCTCCTAAAAAAAGCGGGTTCTGATATGACTGTTATCGAAACCGAACTGGGAATCCCTGCAGGTGCCTGGAAAGGCAGACCGATTGTCAGAATCGACATTGCAAATCCACGCGAACTAAGACTGCGAATGCCCTCCGGAAATGAGGGCGGTGCCAATGAACTTTGGTTGCCCGGCGGCTTTCTGCCCAACGGTTATCGAGAAGCCGTCTGCGATCCCATTGTTATTGGACGTTATACGGAGACTCTGCTGGAATTGAAATAGTAGAAGGTATCAGGTATCATGAATCCGCGAAGCGTAACGAGTAAATTGAGTTTTTTAATCATAAAAACAATTCAGATTTTTATCATATAAAATAGGAGTCAGGATCAAGTTAGTGAACACATCCGCACATCTCCACATCCGCATATCAAATGACAATAGACCCCATTTTCCTAAACTCCGACTGGGATGCAGCTGCACAAACATTATTCTGGGAAACCCTGAAGAAAAAGCGTGGGCAGAAGCTGATGTATGTTTCCAAAAAAGCCAACAATCTTACCCGAAACAATAAATTACAGGAATCCAACAGTCTTCTGCAACATTTTGTGGAGGATTACCTTGCCAATGAAAAAACGATTCTTGCCAAAGACAAATATCCGCGGCTTTATATCAACGATATTGCCGATTTCTGCTTAAAGATTTCGTCAAATTATAACAAATTGAACAATCCGGAAAAAGCAGAGGAACAGTTCCTTCTCGCTGCAAAAATTTATGAATCCTACCCCAATGATCCCGATCTCTGTGCCAGAAGAGCCTTCGACGGCTATTTGAATATGGCAGATATCTTTATTGCACTATCAGAAGCAAAAAAGGCAGAAACTTACCTGAGTATTTATGAAAAAAAACTGGATAAAAATGATAACAAATATCCCTTGGCACTCTGCAGAAGCCGTTTAGCCGGCTTGAGCGGTAACTGGACTAAGGCAGACAAACTTTGGGTGAAATTCTATAAAGATTTTTCTAACCACAAAACTCATTTAGACCTGGAAAATCATCCCTATATTAATGTTATGGGACAGGCTGAAGCTGATCCGGTATCGTCGGGAGAGGCAATTATTGTTTATCACCATTGCGTCATTCCGGTAATTTTTGCCAAAGACAGAACTGCCTTAGAAAAATTGGACGGACTACTGAAAGGAATCATCAAAACCAATGCCGGAGAGGATTACAGCTTCTATGGCTATAAAGTAGAATTTACCCACAAGCATTTCTTACCGGAACTTGGCGCCTATTTGGGCGAGGTTTGGGTAAATTCACTGGGCGGAAAATGGATTTTAGACCCTTTGCTCATGAAGTCCCGCGTGGAAATAAAAGGTAAAATCTACAATCCCTTCGAGTTTGCTTATAAAGCATTGTATTGGCAATACAGACTGCAGGTGGAGTGTTTTGACAGAATTTCCAATCTATAAAATTGCTTAATTTTCATTCAACTGTTTTGCGATATTTTTGACATAGTCAGGTTATAAGTTTTTGGAATTTTGATAGAACACATAATTATCTGACAGATTTTTGTTAATAAGTACAAATTTAAGAGAAAGAAAGCAGAATTACAATAAAATAAAACAATTTATTTGAAACAATTTGATTTTAAAATAAAACCTGAGTTAATAACTTTGATCTCAATAAAGATTTCAGCCGGAGTACTTAAAATTTTTCTGCAAAGCAGTATATTAGCTTTGGATTGTATCAATAACTGATAGAATCGCCATTCTCCTTTCGCAGAACCGATTTGCCGGTTCACAAATTTCAAAAAAATGAAAGCGCTTCATAAAATATCCTGGTATCTGCTTTTAGCTATTGCCTTTGTCATTTGTCTAAAATCGGTGCGTGAGCCCGATCTCTGGTGGATGTACAAAACAGGTGACTGGATGCTTGCCAATATGCAGGTGACTTACAAAGATCCATTTTCCTACACCATGGAAGGCACCAACTGGATCAACGTCAAATGGCTGTTTGAAGTACTTATCTCCATTTTTAAAAATATAGGCGGACCTGAAATGGTCTTTGTATTGCAGGGACTTATTGCCTTCGACATCATGCTGCTGATGGGTAAAACCAGTTCCCGCCTGTCAGGTAAACAACAGGTCGAGAAAGGAGCGAGTTACTGGGCAGCATTGGTATTAACAGGAATGCTGGCTTTACTGGCTATGGACTTCCGTTTTATCGGTCGTCCCGAAATGGTCAGTCACCTGTTTACGGCCGATTTCCTCTTCCTTTTTGTGCTTTGGTATCAGAAAAAAGAAACAAAATGGATTTATGCACTAATCCCATTGCAACTGCTTTGGGCAAATCTGCACGAGGGTTTTGGTACGGGAATGGTTCTTATAACAGCTTTTTTGGCAGGAAACTGGCTGGAATACTATTGGCGCGGCAATGTGGAAAAACCGCTGACGCTCACTTGGGCCAGTTTGGGAGCTCTTTTTGCGGTTGTTATCAATCCCCGTGGACCGGAACTTTGGATGCATCCTTTCAACATCTTCTCTCAACTAAAAACCAATCAGTTCACCACCGAACTTTTAGATTATAAGACTGCCGAATATTGGCAGAAAGAAGCCTATATCAATATAGCTTTCATGCTGATTGCTGCCGCTGTAATTCTTTTTACAGGACTGTTTGCAGGAACTAAAAAAACGGCCGAGCAAGCTGTAAAAACTGCTTCAAAAAAACAGGAAACAATGGCAAATCCGTTAACCGCATCTCCTTTTTGGAACTATGGAATGGGCTACTGCCTTGTTGTAGCGCTGTTGTTTTACTTGAGTCTCACCGCTTACCGCAATATTCCTTTCTTCATTATTGCTGCTTCACCCCTGATGGTTTTGGGAATGGAGAGATCAATTCGTTTTATAAGCGGCAAATTTAAAATTCCCGAGATACTGCTGCCTGTGAAAATGATCGTTCTGCTTCTCGTTTTTTATGTAGGAATTGTGAGTAATCAGTACCAAAAATTGACAGGTTCCCGCGATGAATTCGGATTACAGGTGCTCAACGGCCACAATCCCGTTGCGGCGGCCGATTTTATTGAGAAAAATAATATTAAAGGCAGATGTTTTGCAGATTATCTTGTCTCTTCTTATCTGCTTTGGAGATTGCCCGATTTTAAAACTTATATCGACCTGCGCGACCTGGATATTTTCCCAAATACTTTTTTTGAGCGCTATAATATGCTGTTGCAGGATCCTCGCGTTTTTGAAGAAGAGGATAAAAAGTACAAATTTGACTTCGTAGTACTGCTCCGCCGCAATATTGAGGCAATACCGATGCTTTACAAACATCTGCAGGATTCCCCCAATTACGAATTGGTCTTTGCTGATCCTGTTGCTATGATTTATTTGAAAAACACTGAAACAAACAAACCCTTGATAGAAAAATTAGGCCTGGGCTCAGAAATGAAAAAGGATATTTTTCAGCCCTTGTCAGTAAGTCATTCTTCTGCACTGCCTTTTGTTCTGAATAAAATATTCAATCCCCTGTTTCAAAATCGGAACTATAGTGATGTTGATGAGGATGTGATAGCCGCACATCTTTATTATACTATTGGCGCTACAGATTTGGGGATTGGCTATTGTGAGAAATCCTTAAAAAAAGCACCAAACAATCGCGCCTACGAGATAAAAGGCCTTATTTACGCCCGTCTTTTCCTTGATCCAAAGTCTGAAGCAGACAAAAAAAAGGAGTATGATAAACTGGCAGCTGAGGCATTCAACAAATCATTGGCATTAAAATCCGATGCATTGGAATCTCTTTTTGGAAAAGCGGTCCTTCTGATGGAAAATCAAAAATTTGCCGAGGCAATTCCATTGTTGCAGCAGGCACAGAAAATTGCTCCGCAAAATCCAAATATACAGCAGCATCTGTCGATGTGCTATGAAAAGATGAGTGTTAAGAAGTAATCGAAAGCCCATTTGAGGTTTGCTCAAATGGGCTTTTTTATTTGTTTAAACAGACAGGGCCGCTTTCAACAGAGCTTTTAAGGCAGTGTTATCTTTCAGTGTTTCGTTTTTAAAAATTGTTTTACAGGGTATTATACATACAAAAAAAAGCCGACACATTTCTGTATCGGCTATGCACTAAGCGCCCTCAACTGGACTCGAACCAGTGACCCCCTGATTAACAGTCAAGTGCTCTAACCAGCTGAGCTATGAAGGCATTTACTTGATTGCGATTGCAAATATAGGGTAGATTTTTATATCTGCAAATATTTTTAAAGATTTTTTTTAAAAATATTCGCTTCGCAGGCAATTGAAACTTATCAACTGACAAATTGGCTAAAAAATTCCCCAAACCCTAGCTTTTTTTCATTATTTTCCGTTTTTTTGTTCTTTAATGCCTTAAAAATTGTCGAAACAGAAAATAACGAATATTATTTACTGTATTTGCATTGGATAAAATTATTTAATCATATTTGGGAAGCTTAGCTTTTGTCTTTTTCTTTCCACTTTTATCTTCAACATTTATGAGCTTATTGGTTTTGGGCACAGTTGCCTTCGACACGATTGAAACACCGTTCGGCAAAGCTGAGCGTATTATAGGCGGTGCAGGCACTTATATCTGCTGGTCTGCTTCACAGTTTTATAAAGACATCAAACTGGTATCGGTCATCGGAGACGATTACCCTCAGGATGCACTTGATGCCCTCAGGGCTAGAGGCGTTGATCTTGCAGGTGTAGAGAAGAGAGTTGGAGAGAAATCCTTCTTTTGGGCCGGTAAATACCATATGGACATGAATTCCCGTGATACTTTGGTGACAGAACTTAATGTATTGGCCGATTTTTCTCCAAAATTGCCCGAGAGTTATAAAAATCCTGAAATGCTCCTTTTGGGTAACTTTGCCCCTGCAATTCAAATGCAGGTGCTGAATCAGTTGAGTGCACGTCCTAAATTGGTAGCTATGGACACCATGAATTTCTGGATGGATATTGCAATGGATGATCTCAAAAAAGTTCTGACACAGGTCGATGTGCTAATTATTAATGATGAAGAGGCACGTCAACTTTCCGGACAGCATTCATTGGTAAAAGCAGCACGTATCATCCGCGAAATGGGGCCAAAGTATTTGGTCATCAAAAAAGGAGAACATGGTGCATTATTGTTCTACGGAGCAAATGTATTCTTTGTTCCTGCCCTCCCATTGGAAGAAGTTTTTGATCCGACCGGAGCCGGAGATACCTTTGCAGGTGGATTTATGGGCTATTTAGCCAAAACCGGCGATTATTCTCTTGAGAGCATGAAACGCGCCTTGGTTTACGGTTCTGTCGTTGCCTCCTTCTGCGTAGAAGCCTTTGGTCCAAACAGACTGAAAGAAATTACAAATGAAGATGTCAAGGCTCGAACACTTGAGTTCCTAAACCTAATGGAAGTTTCATTGGAGGACATCCGTTAATTATAATCTTTCTAACTTAAAATTAACTAAGCAAAATAATAATATCTTATGAGCACATTTAGCTTATAAGAAATACTTATCAATAATTTTGCTCTCTGCACATAAGTAATCGAGCATAAATAATGATATGTTATCAATGAATGGATTTTTTATACTGACAAGGCAGAAAACACAGCTGAAGTGGTACCTTCAGCGAGGCTTTCTAACGAAGTCAGAATGAAAAAGACTTCATTCAAAGCTATTACTATTTGTGCTTGGTTACTTATTATCATAAAAAAACACCTTGTTTCTCAGCGAAGCAAGGTGTTTTCAATTTATGACAGTTTGAATATTAAGCCAGTCTTATTTCGTCATTATTTTCATTAATAAACTTGTAAGAAGTAAGGGCAAAATCATTATCGGGGCGGATATTAATCCACTTTTTGTATTCTTTCCACCATTTCATCTGTACTGAACTAAAAAACCAACCTTTGCGAAGGTACGCATGCACAAAAGGATGTACGACCAAAGTGAGTTTCTGGGGGCGCTGCGAACCCATAATAATATCCAAATCGCGTTTGATCTCGTCAGTTACTAACAGTGAAGATTGAATTTTACCTGAGCCATTACAGGTAGGGCAACGTTCTGAAGTAACAATATTCATCTGCGGACGTACTCGCTCGCGGGTAATCTGCATGAGTCCGAATTTACTTACCGGCAGAATAGTATGTTTGGCATTGTCTCCCGTCATGAATTTCTTCATTTCCTGATAAAGCAGCGTTCTGTTTTCAGGATTGCGCATATCAATGAAGTCAACGATAATAATACCGCCGATATCGCGCAGGCGAAGTTGTCTGGCAACTTCTTCAGCTGCTTCCACATTCACTCGCATGGCATTTTCTTCCTGATCGCTACTGACCATTTTATGGCCGCTATTTACGTCCACAACATGCATCGCTTCGGTATGCTCAATTACAATGTAAGCTCCGCTTGCCATAGTAGCAGTTTTGCCAAATGAAGCTTTAATCTGCCTTGTGATGCCGTAATGATCATAAATTGGTCGGGGACCAGGATGCAGTTTTACCAAGTCTTTTTTACCCGGTGCAACCCTATCCAGTTCATCAGACACCTGATCAAACATCGGTTTACTATCGACCACAACTCTTGTGAAGGAGTCATTCCAAAAATCGCGAATGATTGTCTGAGTTTTATTACCTTCACTCAAGATTTTAATTGGGCCCTTAGCATTGTGGAGCTGTTTATAAATATGCTCCCATTTTTCCATCAAATCTTTAATATCCTCGTGAAGTTCCGAAACCTTACGGCCTTCAGCTGCAGTACGAACAATAAATCCAAAGTTTTTTGTACGAAGATTTTCAACCAAACTTTTAAGTCTGACCCTTTCTGTTTCCGTACTGATTTTTTTAGATACTGCTACAGTATTTGAGAATGGTGTAAGCACAAGGTAACGTCCTGCAATAGTAACTTCACAACAAAGACGCGGGCCTTTGGTGGAAATTGGTTCTTTGAGAACCTGTACAAGAACCAACTGTCCTTTTTTAAGAACAGCACCAATTTTGCCCTTAGGCATCTTTGGAATATCTGCCTCTATGATAAAATCATTAAGTTGACCTGTTTTTTGACCGCCGGCAATACCGTTATTTGTAAACTTGATGAGGGAACGCAGTTTAGGTCCTAAATCTGTGTAATGCAGAAAGGCATCCTTTTCTTTTTGTCCGATATCGACAAAAGCTGCATTCAATCCAGGCAGCAGTTTAGAAATTTTGCCCAGATATATGTCGCCAACTACTAAGCCGCTTGTGGGCTTTTGGTTGTGCAGTTCAACTAGTTTTTTATTCTCAAGCAAGGCAATCTGGGTTTCCTTGCTACCTGTTGTTATGATGAGTTCTTTTTCCAAAACCTTGATTTATAAGTCGGTTGAATGTCTTTTTTAATTAACCAACGGGCAATAAATTCCCATTTGAAAATGAATCAAAAAAATTGATTCATTTTCAGCGTTTTTATTTTCAGCTCAGCTCTTTTGCGGAGACTACAGGTAAAATATCAAGGCAGGAATAACAGGAATCTAAAAAGGGCAAGACATAATAACGACTTGCCCTAAGCAATAATACGAAAATATCTTTTGCCTCCAAGAATCAGATATTATTTCTTCTTCTTCTTGTGACGATTTTTGCGAAGGCGTTTTTTGCGTTTGTGAGTCGCAATCTTATGTCTCTTACGTTTTTTTCCGCAGGGCATAGTGCTATAGTTTTTAAAGTTAAAAAATCAGATTTTTTCCGTTGAAAGTATTTAATAATGAGTTTGATGCTCAAAATTATTTACCCTCCTTTTCAAATTTTTCCAATGTAGCTTTGAGTTCCTGCTGAACTGTTGGGTTATTGGCAGTAAGCTCTATACATTTTTTGTAGTGGAACAGCGCCTTTTCTTTGTTTTCCTGCTGTTTATAGCATTCGGCAAGTGAAAAATGAGCTTCCAGGATAAGCGCAGATTCAGTATCAGGCTTTTTAGCGGCAATTTCCAACACTTTCTCGAAACGGGGTATTGCTTTCAGAACATCGCCCGAGCGAGTGAAGGATAAGCGGCCTAGCTGCAGATTAATATTGATATCTTCAGGGTGTTTCTTATCCAGAGCCAAAAGCTTTTGAGCTCCCGTCATTGGCATCACCTTTGAATCTACCATACTCAATTCGACATACATTACTGCTTCGTTAATGCCATGTGAGATACTGTCAGGTTCAAGTTCTAGAGCTTTTTGGAAAGAAGCAACAGCTTTGTGTCCCAAATATTTTTTCAATGCTGGATCTTTAGCCTCTTTGTTAAATGCGATGCCAAATGTTGATCCTGCAATTGCCCAAGATTCTCCTGAAGGTTTGAGTTCGGCTACTTTTTGGGCGTAAAAACCACCGGCAGAAAAATTGCCGAACTCATTCCAGGTTCTTGATACTAATTTTAAAATAAGTATTTCTTCTTCTGTGTTTTTAGCTTGCGCCTGCTGACGTTCCAAGTCCGACAATAAGTTCAACTGACTGCTGTCAAGAGCACTGCGCGCACCAGCGAGCATAGCCTGATCATTGAGCGGTGGCAG